>DASUQN010000391.1:0-4496 GCA_036280515.1 Intrasporangium sp.
GATCCGCCGTGACGGCGACGCCTCGACGCAGACGATCGAGGCGAGCCTCCCGGCCCTCGTGTCGGTCACCGACCAGATCAACGAACCTCGCTACCCCTCCTTCAAGGGGATCATGGCCGCGAAGAAGAAGCCGGTCGAGACGTGGGGCCTCGCCGACCTCGGCGTCGACGCGGCGCAGGTCGGCCTCGATGCCGCCTGGACCAAGGTCGAGTCCTTCGCCGCTCGCCCGCCGCGCACGCAGGGGACCATCGTCACCGACGAGGGTGACGGCGGCCAGAAGCTCGCGGCCTTCCTGGCCGAGCGCAAGTTCATCTGATCGCAGCAGCCGTTAGAAGGAGAGACATCGCAATGGCTGAAGTTCTCGTGCTCGTCGACCACGTCGACGGCAAGGTCCGCAAGACCACGTCCGAGCTGCTGACGATTGCCCGCCGCCTCGGCGAGCCGTCGGCGGTCTTCATCGGCTCCGGCTTCGACGCCGCCAAGGAGACGCTCGCCAAGTTCGGCGCCGCCAAGGTCTACCGCGTCGAGTCCCCCGAGGTGCTCGAGCACCTCGTCGTCCCGCAGGCCGAGGTCCTCGCGCAGCTCGTCGGCTCCGCGTCGCCGGCGGCCGTGCTCGTCCCGGCCAACACCGAGGGCAAGGAGATCGCGGCGCGGCTCGCGGTCAAGACCGAGTCGGGCCTGATCACCGACGCGGTCGACGTGCGGGCCGCTGCCGGCGGCGGCGTCACCACGACCCAGTCCGTCTTCGCCGGTTCCTACACCGTCGAGGCGACGGTGACCAAGGGCACGCCCATCGTGGCCGTCAAGCCCAACTCCGCTGCCCCCGAGGAGGCCCCGGCTGCTGCGGCTGACGAGGTCGTCGACTTCACTCCGTCGGACGCCGCCAAGAGCGCCCGGATCACCGAGTCCAAGGAGAAGCAGGCGACGGGCCGTCCCGAGCTGACCGAGGCGGCGATCGTCGTCTCCGGCGGCCGGGGCACGGGCGGTGACTTCTCGCCGGTCGAGGCGTTCGCCGACTCGCTCGGCGCCGCGGTGGGCGCGTCCCGGGCGGCCGTCGACGCGGGGTGGTACCCGCACACCTCGCAGGTGGGCCAGACGGGCAAGCAGGTCAGCCCACAGCTCTACGTCGCGGCGGGCATCTCGGGTGCGATCCAGCACCGGGCCGGCATGCAGACGTCCAAGACGATCGTCGCCGTCAACAAGGACAACGAGGCGCCGATCTTCGAGCTCGTCGACTTCGGCGTCGTCGGTGACCTGTTCCAGGTGCTGCCGCAGGCGACCGAGGCGATCAAGGCTGCCAAGGGCTGAGGCGCGGTTCGCTGTAAGGGGGCTCCCGACCACTCGTGGTCGGGGGTCCCTTTCGCGTGGGTGACGCACGACGACGATGCCGTATGCCGCTGGGCTGGCTTCCGCTCAGGCCGCGGGCTGGCCGTCGGGTCGCCTCCCCGCCGTGCGCACCCAGCTGCGCAGCTCCTCGCGGTTCCGGGCGTACGTGGTGGCCGCAGTCCCGAATGCCCACCACGGCGGCCGCAGCGTCTCGGAGAGGGACCGCGTCGGCCGGTCCCTGCCCCTGCGCCACTCGATGCGCCCCCGGTCCGTGATGCGGTGGACGTTGGCTCTCGAGATCGACTGGGAGACAAGGGTGTTGTGCACGCGCATGGCATCGTTGTCCTTCAGGTCGATGCGTGCGGTCCATGCACGGTAGCCCAGGGCGGCCGCCACGGTCAGGCACACTGCGTAGACCGGGGGCTCGGGCAGGGCGACAAGTTCCAGGATGAGGCGGGCGACGAAGTACCCGACCACGGGACTCGCGAGTGCCGCGACGACCCGGTGGCGGGCCGGCGCCCTGAGGGTGCGGGGGCCATGCCTCATGCGGCCGATCATAGGCAGAGCGTCCGGGCCTGCCGGTGGACGAGGGACCCGCCGACGACCGCGAGGCATCGACCGTCCGGGATCCGTGGGCACGATGGTCCCCTGCCCACCCGGCCGCTCGCATCCCCGTGCAACCGTTGGCACACTCCCGAGTGGCCACGCTGGACGTGTGAAGGGACGAGCGGTTCCGGGCCCTAGAATCGGTGGGTGACTGCCTACCTCGACCACGCGGCGACCACGCCGATGGTCCCCGCCGCCTTGGAGGCGATGACGGAGCAGCTGGCCATCGTCGGCAACGCGTCGTCGCTCCACCGGATCGGGCGTGCCGCGCGCCGAGTGGTCGAGGAGTCGAGGGAGAAGATCGCCAAGGCGATCGGCGCGCGCCCGTCCGAGGTCGTCTTCACCTCAGGCGGCACCGAGTCGGACAACCTCGCGGTCAAGGGCACGTACTGGTCACGCCGTGACGCTGACCCGGCGCACACCCGTCTCGTGGTCAGCTCACTGGAGCACCACGCGGTCCTCGACACCGTCGAGCACCTCGTCCGGCACGAAGGGGCCAAGGTGACCTGGGTCGAGCCGACGAGCGACGGCTTCATCGAGCCTGACGCCGTGCGCCGGGCGATCGAGCAGGACCCCGGCTCCGTCGCCCTCGTCTCGGTCATGTGGGCCAACAACGAGGTCGGCACGATCCAGGAGGTCGGCTCCATCGCCGCCCTGGCGCACGAGTACGACGTGCCGTTCCACACCGATGCCGTCCAGGCCGTCGGGCACGTGCCGGTCGACTTCGCCGCGAGCGGCGCGGATCTGTTGTCCCTGACGGCGCACAAGCTCGGTGGGCCCATCGGCGTCGGCGCGCTCGTCGCCCGCAGGGACGTTCGTCTCGTACCGCTGTCGCACGGCGGCGGGCAGGAGCGGCAGCTGCGGTCAGGCACCTTCGACACCCCGGCGATCAGTGGCTTCGCGGCGGCCGTCGTCGCCGCCACGGAGACCCTCGACTCCGAGATCGTGCGCGTCACCGCCCTGCGCGACCGGTTGTTCGAGCGCGCCACGGAGCTGGGGCTGGGCATCCGGCCCGGCGGCTACTGGCGCCCTGGCGACCACCACCGGCGGTTGCCGGGCAACGCTCACCTGCTCATCGATGGCTGCGACGGCGACTCGCTGCTCTACCTGCTGGACGCGGCCGGTGTGTCGTGCTCGACCGGGTCTGCCTGCCAGGCCGGCGTCCCCCAGCCGAGCCACGTGCTCCTCGCCATGGGGATCAGCGAGCAGGACGCCCGCGGGGCCCTTCGTCTGTCGCTCGGCCACACGTCCACGGAGTCCGACGTGGACGAGGTCATCGAGGCGCTGCCGTCCGCGATCGAGCGTGCTCGCCGAGCGAGGCAGGTGACGACGTGAGGGTGGTCGCCGCCATGAGCGGAGGGGTCGACTCCGCCGTGGCAGCAGCGCGCATGCTGGAGGCGGGCCACGAGGTCGTCGGCGTGCATCTGGCCCTGTCGCAGAGCGCGGCGACGTTGCGCGAGTCGGCGCGGGGGTGCTGCACCATCGAGGACGCAGGAGACGCGCGACGGGTCGCCGACGTGCTCGGCATCCCCTTCTACGTGTGGGACATGGCTGAGCGCTTCAAGCGCGACGTCATCGAGGACTTCACCTCCGAGTACGCCCGGGGCCGGACGCCCAACCCGTGCCTGCGATGCAACGAGAAGATCAAGTTCTCGGCGCTGCTCGACAAGGCGGTGGCGCTCGGCTTCGACGCCGTGGCGACCGGTCACTACGCCCGGATCGTCGAGGCACCCGACGGCGTCGGGGGAGTGCGCCGCGAGCTGCACCGCGCGGTCGACGACGCCAAGGACCAGAGCTACGTTCTCGGTGTCCTCGACGAGGAGCAGCTGGCCCGGGCGTTCTTCCCGCTCGGGGACACGACGAAGCCGCGGATCCGCGAGGAGGCGGCCGAGCGCGGCTTCTACGTCGCCAACAAGCCGGACAGCCACGACATCTGCTTCATTCCCGATGGCGACACCCGGACGTGGCTGGGGCGGGCCCTCGGTGAGGAGCCCGGTGACATCGTCGACGCCGACGGGTCCGTCCTGGGCCGCCACTCCGGCGCCTTCGCCTACACGGTCGGCCAGCGAAAGGGCCTGCGGCTGACCCGCCCGGCCCCGGACGGCCAGCCCCGCTACGTCGTCGAGGTCCGGCCGGACCGCAACCAGGTGGTCGTCGGGACCGCCGACCTGCTCGGCATCAACGCGATCACCGGTGACCACGCGCGCTGGTGCGGTCCGGCGCCGGACGGCCGCATCCGGGTCGGGGCCCAGGTCCGGGCCCATGGCGAGGAGTTCCCGGCCACGGCCCGGGCGGACGGCGACCGGGTGGAGGTGCGCCTCGACGAGCGGACCCGCGGGGTGGCGCCGGGCCAGTCGGTCGTCCTCTACGAGGGGACCCGCGTCGTCGGGTCGGCGACCATCGCGGCCTCCCGCCTCGAACGCGTCGACGCGTCCTGACCAGCCTCAGGTCACGGACCTCGTCCACGTCACGGTCCGTGCGACCGGTTGGAAGCCCAGCGCTCGGTAGAGGCGTCCCGGCCCTGGGTAGTCTTCGTCGCCGCGCGGGCTCACCTGTGCGGTGTG
>DASUQN010000392.1:0-7423 GCA_036280515.1 Intrasporangium sp.
GTCGGAGCTGACCTACTACACGTTCGCCAGGGCCATCGGCTTCCCGATGGCGATCATCCTTCCCATGATTGCCATCCTGTCGATCACCGGCGAGTGGAGCCAGCGCAGCGGCCTGACGACGTTCACCCTGGTGCCACGCCGCAACCGGGTCATCGTGGCCAAAGGTCTCACGTCCCTTGGCGTGGGCGTCGCGGCCATGCTCTTCGCCTTCGCCATCGGGGCAGTCGGCAACCTGGCCGGCACGGCCATCACCGGCGCTGACCAGGTCTGGAACGTCTCCGTCACCGAGGGCGCGACCATCGTGCTCGGCAGCCTGCTCTGCCTGCTGACCGGCACCATGCTGGGCATGCTCATCCGCAGCTCGGTGGGAGCGCTCGTCGTCTACTTCATGTACGCGTTCGTGCTGCCCAGCCTGTTCGGCGTCCTCACGACCAGCGTGGACTGGTTCCCCGATGTTCGGCCATGGGTCGACCTCAACCTCGCGGAGTCCTTCCTCTTCAGCGGTGACGTGACCGGCGAGCAGTGGGCACACGTCGCGGTCACAGCGGCGATCTGGATCATCCTTCCCTCGCTCCTGGGTCTCCGCCTCGCCATGCGGTCCGAGGTCAAGTGACCTGTCTCCCGAACCCTCCCGGAGGGCCGGACGACCCGAGAGAAGCCCTGGTGCTCATCGGAGCACCAGGGCTTCTCGCATCCGCCGATGCGGGCCGCTCACGTCACCCCCTGCGAGTGCTTAGATGGGTCGGCTCCATCACGTCGATCGTCCTCGCAGGTAGACACCATGAAAATCGCGATCCTCTCGCGCGCCCCCCGGTCGTACTCGACGCAGCGACTCCGGACCGCTGCCCTCGACCGTGGACACGAGGTGAAGGTCCTCAACACCCTGCGCTTCGCGATCGACCTCTCCGGGCCCGACCCAGACCTCCAGTTCCGCGGTCGGCCGATCTCGGACTACGACGCCGTGCTGCCTCGCATCGGCAACTCGATCACCTACTTCGGCACGGCGGTCGTGCGGCAGTTCGAGCAGATGGATGTCTACACGCCCAACACCGCCAATGGCATCGCCAACTCTCGCGACAAGCTGCGCGCGACGCAGATCCTCTCGCGGCACAACATCGGGATGCCCGCGACGACGTTCGTGCGCAACCGCGCGGACGTGCGGCCAGCGATCCAGCGGGTCGGGGGTGCCCCGGTCGTCATCAAGCTGCTCGAGGGCACCCAGGGCATCGGCGTCATCCTGGCCCCCGAGGTCAACGTCGCCGAGGCCATCATCGAGACGCTGCACAGCACGAAGCAGAACGTCCTCATCCAGAGCTTCGTGAAGGAGAGCCGCGGTCGGGACATCCGGGCGCTCGTCGTCGGTGACCGCGTGGTGGCTGCGATGCGCCGGGTTGCCCACGGCGACGAGTTCCGCTCCAACGTCCATCGCGGCGGAGCGATCGAGGCCGTGTCGCTGCCCAAGGAGTACGAGGAGGCAGCGGTGCGCTCGGCGCAGATCATGGGACTGCGCGTCGCCGGCGTCGACATGCTCGAGGGCGTCGACGGACCGCTCGTCATGGAGGTCAACTCCTCCCCCGGCCTCGAGGGCATCGAGACGGCGACCAAGCTCGACGTCGCGGGAGCCATCATCGACTACGTCTCACACCAGGTCGGCTTCCCCGAGATCGACGTGCGCCAGCGCCTCACCGTGTCGACCGGCTACGGCGTGGCCGAGCTCGTCGTGCACGGGGGTGCCGATCTCGTCGGCAAGACGATCGCGGAGTCGGGCCTCGACGACCGCGACATCACGGTCCTCACCCTCCACCGCGGCACGTCCGTCATCCCGAACCCGCGTCGCCGCACCGAGCTGCAGGCCGAGGACCGACTGCTCTGCTTCGGCAAGCTCGAGGAGATGCGGTCGATGATCCCCGAGCGACGGCGTAGGCGCCACAAGGTCCGACGGCTCCCCAAGGAGCCGCTCGTCGACGACCGCGAGTGACGCTCACCCCGTGTGCGCCGGGACCTGCATCCTGCCCTACCGTTGGGCAGATGGAGTGGGAGAACGCCGGTGCCGTGCTCTTCGACCTCGACGGGGTGCTGACGCCGACCGCCGCGGTGCACATGCGCGCCTGGGAGCAGCTCTTCACGGGTGGCCTCGAGGGGCGGCCGGAGCACGCCGCGGCCGACCGCTCGCCCTACACCGACAGGGACTACTTCCACCACGTCGACGGACGGCCACGCTACGAGGGCGTCGAGGCGTTCCTGCGCTCCAGGGGCATCGACCTGCCGCACGGGGCGCCCGAGGACTCGCCCGACGAAGTGACCGTCTGCGGCCTTGGCAACCGCAAGAACGTGCTGTTCAACGAGATCCTCGACGCCGAGGGGATCGAGCCCTACCCCGGGTCCGTCGCGGTGCTCGACAACCTTGAGCGCCGTGGCACTCCGGTCGCCGTCGTCACCTCCTCCCGCAACGGCCCGCACGTTCTCCGCACCGCGGGTCTGGCCGAGCGGTTCGAGGTCCTCGTCGACGGTTCTGTCGCAACCGAGCAGGGACTGGCCGGCAAGCCTGAGCCGGACACCTTCCGGTATGCCGCCGAGCAGCTCGGCGTCGAACCGGCCCGGTGCGCCGTGGTCGAGGACGCCGTCACCGGCGTCACCGCCGGCGCGCGCGGCGGCTTCGGGATCGTCGTCGGCGTCGACCGCGGCGTCGGCGCGGACACGTTGCGCCAAGCGGGCGCAGACGTGGTCGTCTCCGACCTCGCCGAGCTCCTCTCTCAGCCCTGACCCTGGAGGACCCCAATGCAGACCGACTCGTGGCATCGCCCGCCACAACCCGTCGACCCCCTCGACCGCAGCCGCTTCCCCATCGACCCGTGGCGGTTGGTCGAGCGAGCCTACGAGAAGCACGACCTCGGGCTCACGGAGACACTGTTCTCCGTCTCGAACGGCTACCTGGGCCTGCGCGGCAACGTCGAGGAGGGCCGCGACACGCACCAGCACGGCACGTACGTCAACGGCTTCCACGAGACCTGGACGATCCAGCACGCCGAGGAGGCCTACGGCCTGGCCCGGGTGGGGCAGACGATGGTCAACGTCCCGGACCCCAAGACGATCAAGCTCTATGTCGACGACGAGCCGCTGCTGTTGTCGATTGCCGACCTCGAGGCCTACGAGCGCACCCTGGACATGCGAGCGGGACTGCTCAGCCGGAACCTGATCTGGCGCACCAGCTCGGGTAAGCGCGTGCGGATCCACAGCACCCGGATGACCAGTCTCGTCGAGCGGCATCTGGCGGTCATGACCTTCGAGGTCGAGATGCTCGACGGGGATGCCTCGCTGGTGATCTCCAGCTCGATCCTCAACCGGCAGGACGGCTCGGACGAGTACAACGTCAGCTCGGCGGCAATGGGCGAGGGCCTCGACCCGCGGCAGGCCGAGTCTTTCGAGCACCGCGTGCTGCAGCCCCGTCGGCACGAGATCGTCGACGACCGGCTGCTGCTGGGGTACCGATGCACCAACTCCAAGATGACCATCGCCACCCTCGCCCACCACGCGATCGAGACCGACAATGTGTGGACCCAGCGGCGCAGCGTCGAGGAGGACCTGGCCAAGCAGGTCTACGAGATCGCCGCCGAGAGGGGCCGGCCGGTACGGGTGGAGAAGCTCGTCGCCGTGCACACCTCCAGCGGCGTGCCGCCGCGTGAGCTGGCCGACCGCTGCGGCCGCACCATGGACCGCGCGGTATCGGCCGGCGTGCCGCGGCTGCAGCGGGAGCACGCCGAGCAATGGGAGCGCTTCTGGGCCGAGTCCGACGTCGAGGTCGAGGGCCAGCCGGCAGTGCAGCAGGGGATCCGGTGGAACCTCTACCAGCTCGGGCAGGCCACCATCCGGGCCGGCAGCCAGGGCATACCCGCCAAGGGCCTGACGGGCACCGGTTACGGTGGCCACTACTTCTGGGACACCGAGTGCTACGTCGTGCCGTTCCTCACCTACACCCACCCCCAGGCGGCGCGCAACGCGCTGCGCTTCCGTCACGGGATGCTCGACGACGCCCGCCTCCGCGCCGCCGAGCTGTCGCAGTTCGGGGCGCTCTACCCGTGGCGGACGATCAACGGCCACGAGGCGTCCGCCTACTTCCAGGCCGGCACGGCGCAGTACCACCTCAACGCCGACATCGCCTACGCCCTGATCAAGTACGTGCGCGCGACCGGTGACCGCCAGTTCCTCCTCCACCAGGGCGTCGACATCCTCGTGGAGACGGCCCGGCTGTGGGCCGACCTCGGCTTCTGGCAGCTCAACGGCGACCAGTCGTTCCACATCCACGGCGTCACGGGACCCGACGAGTACAACACCGTGGTCAACGACAACTTCTTCACCAACGTCATGGCCAGGCTCAACCTCGAGGCAGCGGTGGAGGCCGTCCGGGACCTGCAGCGGTCCGACCCCGAACAGATGGCGCGGGCGGTGGCCCGTCTCGGCCTGAGGGAGGACGAGCTGGACGTGTGGGAACGCTGTGCCCGGGGCATGCACGTTCCCTACGACGAGCGCACCGGGATTCACCCGCAGGACACTCACTTCCTGGAGCGCGAGGCGTGGGACCTCGACGCCACGCCGGCGGACCGACGGCCCCTGATGCTGCACTACCACCCGCTGGTCATCTACCGCTTCCAGGTGCTGAAGCAAGCCGACGTCGTCCTCGCGCTCTACCTGGTGGGCGACCACTTCAGCGAGGAGGAC
The DNA here is from genome assembly GCA_036280515.1 of Intrasporangium sp. GTDB lineage: Bacteria > Actinomycetota > Actinomycetes > Actinomycetales > Dermatophilaceae > Intrasporangium. The sequence goes on from DASUQN010000392.1 coordinate 4,717, forward strand.
AAGCTGGCGGACTTCGACTACTACGACCCGATCACGACCGGCGACTCCTCACTCTCCGCGGTCGTGCAGTCGATCGTCGCAGCCGAGGTGGGCTACCACGAGCTCGCGCTGCGCTACTTCTACGCCGGATTGTTCGTCGATCTGGCCGACCGGCACGGCAACACCGTCGACGGGGTGCACGTGGCCTCCACCGGAGGTGTGTGGAGCGCGCTGGTGGCCGGCTTCGGCGGGATGCGTGACCACGGCGGCAGGCTGACCTTCGACCCCCGGCTGCCCGAGTGCTGGCCGTCGCTGACCTGGCGGATGCGCTGGCAGCACAGCCGGCTCCGAGTCAGGCTGGACCGCGAGGCGATCACCTTCGTCGTCGAGGTGGGCGACCCGGTGACCCTGAGTGTGCGCGGCGAGCGGGTGGAGGTCGGCTCCCACGAGGTGCGAGTGCCGCTCGACGGCCACGGCCCACGGCGCGACGGCGAGCCGGAGCTGCAGCTGGTCGGCGACAGCCCCTTGGGGACCAGACGTCGGGCGACCGAGGGCCGATCCGTGACCGGCGGCGTCGTCCCGCACAGCTGGTCCCACGAGCTGGACGACCCGACGGGCCCCATCCCGATCCGTGCGCCGGCGTCCGACCCCGCCACCTGACGTCGAGGGGTCGACCCGTCGTGGCCGGAGGACTAGCGTCGTTACCTGTCCCAATTCGGGCATGCGAGGCAAGGCCAAGGAGGTTTCCGATGCCGCGAACAGTTCCGTGCCTGTGGTTCAACGGTCAGGCTGAGGAGGCAGCCGACTTCTACTGCTCCGTGTTCCCCAACTCTCGGGTCACCCGGGTCCAGCCGTACCCGGAGGAGAGTCCGTTCCCCGCTCCCTTCGGTCCGGGGACCGCGATGACCGTGGACTTCGAGCTGGATGGGCAGCCGTACACGGCCCTCAACGGCGGGCCGGAGTTCACCTTCTCGGAGGCCACCTCGATGCAGATCTTCTGTGCCGACCAGGACGAGATTGACCGCTACTGGGACAGGCTGACTGCAGACGGAGGTGAGGAGAGCATGTGCGGCTGGCTCAAGGACAAGTACGGCTTCTCCTGGCAGGTCGTTCCGAGCACGCTGTACGAGCTGGACTCGGACAACCCGGCCAAGCAGAAGGCGGTCGCCGATGCGATCTTCCGCATGAAGAAACTCGACATCGCAGAACTGCAGCGGGCCTTCGACTCTGCCTGACGTCTCGGTGCCGGACCGGCCAGATCACCCGATGATGATCTGCTCTTCCTCTTCCTGCTCGGCCGCGTTGAGCTTGGCGATGACACTCCTGACCTGAGTGCGGACATCCGCCTCGTCATGGCCGAACGTGCTCAGGTAGGACTGCATGGCGTTCCGGGTCAGCGCCAGCTCAGCGTCCGTGAGATGCACTGTGTTCACGTTTCAACGGTACGCCGCTCGACCCTGTCTCGCTGGCACAAAACCCTGCGACACGACAACGGGTCGTCGGGCAGCCAGCGAGCCCAGCGGCATACGGCATGGCACGTCTACCGCTGGGCTCCCCCCGACAGGCTCAGCCGTTGTTGGTCAGGAGCACCTTGAGGGCTCGGTTGTCGGCCGCGTTCGCGAAGGTGTCGTACGCCTCCATGAACTGGTCGAACGTGAACCGGTGGGTGACGAACTTGCCCGGATCGATCGCCCCCGCCTCGATCTGGTCGAGCAGCTCCTGGGCCGTCGTGGCGTTGACGAGACCGGTCGTGATGGTGATGTTGTTGATCCAGTCACGCTCGAGCGGGAAGGTCACCGGCTGGCCGTGCACGCCGACGTTGGCGACGCGGCCACCGGGCCGGATCGAGTCGAGCGCGGTGCTGAACGTGGCCGGGATCCCGACCGCCTCGATCGCCACGTCGACGCCGAGGCCGTCGCGGCTCAGCTTCTTGAGCTCCCCGACGACGTCGTCGGTCTTCGTGATGTCGATGGTGTCGGTCGCACCGAACTCAAGCGACTGCTCGAGCCGGAAGGCGTTGCCATCGACCGCGATGATCTTCGAGGCGCCGCGCGGCCCAGCCGTCATGATCGAGGCAAGCCCGATCGGGCCGGCGCCGATGACGGCGACGACGTCGCCCTCCTTGACGTCTCCGTAGACGACGCCGATCTCATAGCCGGTGGGGAGGATGTCGCTCAGCATGGCGGCCTGCTCAGGCGTGACGCCCTCAGGCAGCGGGATCAGACCGTTGTCGGCGAAGGGAACGCGGACGAACTCGGCCTGCGTACCGTCGATGAGGTGGCCGAAGACCCAGCCGATGCCGCCGAGGGTCTGGCAGTGGGACGTCAGTCCTGCCTTGCAGTAGTCGCACTTCATGCACTTGCTGATGCACGAGACGATGACCCGGTCACCGACCTTGACCTTGCCGACCTCCGAGCCGACCTCGGTGACGACACCGACGCCTTCGTGGCCCAGGATGCGGCCGTCGGTCACGGCCGGCACGTCGCCCTTGAGGATGTGCAGGTCCGTACCGCAGATCGTCGTCGCCTCCATCTTGACGATGGCGTCGGCGGGATCCTTGATGCTGGGATCCGGGACCTCCTCCCACACCTTACGACCCGGTCCGTGGTACACAAGCGCCTTCATCGCACACACCTCGTCATTCATCGAAGTGCCGTCCGCCCGGCTGGGCGTACGGCCGAACGCCCTCCGTCCATTGTCGTGCCGGCCTCCTCCGATGGGGCGCGGT
>DASUQN010000393.1:0-2933 GCA_036280515.1 Intrasporangium sp.
GAGCCTGCTGCGCCGGGACTCGGTCCACGGGTCGTTCCAGGGCACGATCACCGTGGACGAGGAGGCGAACACCATCCTCGCCAACGGCACGCGGATCCAGGTCATCTACTCGGACGACCCGGCCACCGTGGACTACACCGCGTACGGCATCGAGGACGCGATCGTCGTCGACAACACCGGCCGGTGGCGCGACCGTGCGGGCCTTTCGCAGCACCTCGGGTGCCCCGGAGTCTCGCGGGTGCTCCTCACCGCTCCGGGCAAGGGCGACCTGCCCAACATCGTCGCGGGGATCAACGAGCACCTGATCAGTCATGAGGTGACAGGTGACGAGGCCATCCTCTCGGCGGCCTCATGCACCACCAATGCGATCGTGCCGGTGCTCAAGGCGGTCAGTGACGAGTACGGCATCGTGGGTGGCCACGTCGAGACGGTGCACTCGTTCACGAACGACCAGAACCTCATCGACAACTTCCACAAGGGGGAGCGTCGGGGCCGCTCGGCGGCGCTCAACATGGTCCTCACCGAGACCGGCGCGGCGAAGGCCGTGGCCAAGGCCCTTCCGGAGCTGGAGGGCACGCTGACGGGCAACTCGATCCGCGTGCCCACCCCGAACGTCTCGATGGCGATCCTCAACCTCACGCTGAAGCGGCCGACGTCGCCGGAGGAGATCAACACCTTCCTGCGTCGCACCTCGCTGCACTCGCCGCTGCACAAGCAGCTCGACTACATCGACAGCCCGGAGGTCGTGTCGACGGACTTCGTCGGCTCCCAGTACGCCGGCATCGTCGATGGCCGAGCGACGATCACCGCAGACGACCGTGTCGTGCTCTACGTCTGGTACGACAACGAGTTCGGCTACAGCTGCCAGGTCGTCCGGGTCCTGGAGAGCATGGCGAGGGTCCACCCGCCGGCCTTCCCCCGCGTCTGACCGTCACGGACCAACCCCTCGATGGGTTCAGCGGCGGCCGCCGCCGAGCAGACCACCGAGCAGCCCGTCGAGCAGGTCCCCACCACCGGAGCCGCCGAGGATTCCGCCGAGGACGTCCTGGATCGGGTTCGACGCGTCCTGCTGTGCAGGCACGCCCGCCCCGGCCGGCTGCTGCGTTGGTGCACTCTGCGCGCCCGGGCCTCCCGGGAACAGCGGCCCGGAGTCCAGCTGGCCTGACCCCGGACCGGACGCCGCGTCACCGCCGAGCATGCCGCCCAGACCGCCCTGCTGGCTCATTCGCTTGGCGAGCCAGGAGAGCACAATGGGGGCGAGGACGGGGAGCATCTTCTTGACCAGGCTGCCCGTCGTGCCCCCACCGAGGCCGCCCAGTTGGTTCATCACCTGGTCGGTGTTGTCGCCGAAGATGTTGCCGACGATCTTCTGACCATCGGCGACATCGACCTGCTCGAGGTCGTTCGGGATGTCGTCGCCCTGGTGCTGCGTCAGCGCGTACATGATCGAGTTGGCGCCTGCCGGATCAGCGGCGTTCGCGTGCAGTCCGCCGAGGAGTGCGGGCAAGGCCTGCTCGGCCGCCTGGCGGGCCTCGCCCTCGTCGACACCGAGCTGGCCGGCAAGCTGGCTGATCGGGACCTGGTCCAGGATCTCGTCGTACTGCGACATGGCCTCCACCTCCGGGCTGTGCAACGGCCTCGCGCCGCCGCCATTCGACTCTAGTCATCGGTAGCCGCGTCGTAGCGGGGAACGTCAGCCGGCTCCCACATCAGAGAGCGGCAACGAGATGAGCTTGTCGTTCGACGCGTTGCTCGTCGTCAGCCAGAGGCGACCGCCCACGAACAGGACGTCGCGGATGCGGCCGTAGGTCCCGTGCAGCTTGCGCTCCGGCTCCCCGACCTTCCCGTCGGCGTGAATCGGCACGCGCCAGACGGACTCTCCGCGCAGAGCCGCCATGTAGACCGCCCCATCCGGACCCACCGCGATGCCGCTCGGCGACATGTCGGCCGTCGGCCACTCGGCCACCGGGTCGACGAAGTCGTCGTTGCCGGCCCTGCCCTCGACCTCGGGCCACCCGTAGTTGCGCCCCGGCTCGATGAGGTTGAGCTCGTCCCAGGTCTGGGCGCCGAACTCGCTCGCCCACATCCGGCCCGCGCTGTCCCAGGCGAGGCCCTGGACGTTCCGGTGCCCGTAACTCCAGATGGGCGAGCCGCCGAAGGGGTTGCCTGGGGCTGGGTCTCCCTCGCGTGTGATGCGCAAGATCTTTCCTCCGAGGGACTGGCGGTTCTGCGACAGGGACGTGTCCCCGGCCTCGCCGGTGCCGACGTAGAGGTAGCCGTCAGGCCCAAAGGCGATCCGGCCACCGTTGTGGTTGTGGCCGCGCGGGATCCCCTCGAAGACGACCTTCGGCTCGCCGATGCGGTCACCTCGCCACGGCACTGCGGCGATCCGGTTGTCGCTCTCGGTCGAGTAGTAGGCGTAGAACACCGGGTTCGCCCCGAAGTCCTTCGGGACCGCGAGGCCGAGCAGGCCGCCTTCGCCGCTCGTCCGCTCGATGGGCAGCTGCCCCACGACGCGGGGCTCGCCGCCGGCCCCCGGCGCCGGGACGTGGTACACGTCTCCGGTGTTGCGCTCGCTCACGAGGGCGGACCGGTCCGGCAGCAGGGCGATCGACCAGGCCACCTCCAGGCCCTCGAGCAGGGCCGTCGCGGGGCCGGTCTGGACCGGGGCGGGCGTCGTCGCCGCGGTGTCGGTCGTGGCCGGCTCGGGGCTGGTCGTCGTGGCGCCCCCCGGTGCGGATGTGGTGGAGTTGCCGGCCGGAGTGGTCTCGGAGTCCGAGTCGGGAGTGTCGGCCGTGCACGCTGCCAGTGCCAGCAGTGGGGCAACGACCCAGATGACCAGACGACGGGTGCGCATGCGGGGGGTGGGCGGCATGCCTCATTCTGTCCCATGCGATTGCTGCAGAAGGCTTGCAGCGACCGCGGATCCGCCA
>DASUQN010000394.1:0-4006 GCA_036280515.1 Intrasporangium sp.
CCTCGTCGGCCGTGCGCGGCCGCGCTGTGGGGATCCGGACGTTGGGCCGGGCCTGTTTGGCGGTGCGCGGCGTCTGCCAGAAGATGACCTGGCGCCCCTTGGCCCGCGCGAGTACGAACTGCGACCGGTTCTCCCGGCCGCGGTCGAGGACGAGGTCGATGGCGGCGCCGCGGCTCGTGCAGACGCGGGTGGGCACGCGTTCGACGATCTCGGCGTCCTTGGGCCACCCGTCGGCGCGGTGGCAGTAGACCTTGCTCGTGCGCGGCCAGGTCTCACGGGCCTTGAGCACCACCCCCTCCCGCCCGAGTGGGATCCGCACGAGGTAGGGCAGGGAGCTGTCTGCCTCAGGGTTCCGGGCCACGAGGAAGTCGTCGGGCACGCCCTCAGTCTGCCGCAGGGACTGGTCGGGCAACGCGCAGGACGACGACCTGGATCGGCTCGGTACGACCCCGGATCCCCACGACCCGGTGCTCCTCCTGCTCGACGGCCAGCTGGGCGGCCTCGACCGACGCGCTGCTGACGAGCACCTCCCCCGGGCCGGCCGCGGAGGCCAGCCGGGCCGTCGTGTTCACCGTGTCACCCAGGGCGGTGAAGTCATCGACCGAGCCGTTGAGAGCGGTCGCGCCGACGAAGGCGTCCCCGGTGTGGACGGCCGTCCCGACCGGGATCGCGCCCATCGGGGTCGCCCTTGGGTCGGCAACGCGGTCGGCCAGGTCGAGGGCCGCGCGGATGCCGGCGCCGGCGTGGTCCGGCCCGCTCACGCCGCCGAAGAACAGGCCGATGACCTCGTCACCGACCAGCTTGTCGACGAGACCGTCGTGGTCGACGATGGCCCGGGTGGCGAGCTTGTAGAAGCGGTCGAGGAAGGCATGGAAGTCGGTGGGCCGCATCTTCTCACCCAGCGCGGTCGAGCCTCGCACGTCCGCGAACAGCAGCGTGCAGGGGATCTCGACACCGGTGAGGCCGTTCTTGGCCAGCTCGACCGTGCACTTCGAGCACAGCATGGGGTTCGCCGAGCGGCCGAAGCCCCGGACCCGGAACGCAGCGCCCCCGATGCCGCCGAACGGGACCATGCAGAGTTTGCACCGTGGCTCAGAGGGGATGTGCTTGAACCGCCGGCGGTGCTCGGCCATGCCGGGGTGCACGCCCATCATGTAGAGACGGACGTCCTCGGGCGACATCTTGTGGTCCGACCCGGTCATCTCCCGAATGTACGCCCGAGCCAATGCCCCGGATCATGGTTCCATCGGGAAACGGCGGACGTACCGGCCCGTACTGAGCAACGATGTCCGCTATGGGCGACTCCCTCGACCTCTCCGCCGTGGACCCGGATCCGGAACCCTTCGTCCCTCCCTACGTCACGACGGCGCCGGTCCAGCATCGCGACCGCACGCGCGTCGCCTTGATCCTCACCACGTGCCTGCTGGTCCTGGCGCTGGGAGCCGGCTCAGCGGCATACGTCTACACCAACAACGCCTCCCGGGAGTGGAAGGCCACGGCGGAGCAGCACGCGGCCGAGCTGGCCGACATGACGGCACAGCGGCAGCAGGTTCAAGGGCAGCTCGACGCCTCGCAGGCGGCGCTGGCCCAGACGAAGAGCGCGCTGCAGCAGGTCACCGAGCAGTACGACGACGCCTCGGACCGGATCCGGGACCTCGCCGACGAGAAGGCGCAGGCGGCCGACACCGTCGGCGTGCTCGGCTCAGCCGTCGAGCGGTCTCGCAACGTCGCGCTCCAGCTCGACCGGTGCGTCGCGGGTCTCCAGGAGCTGCAGGGCTTCCTGCTCGACATCGACAGCTACGAGAGGTCCGAGGTCCTCGCGGCGGCCGAGGAGATCGACCAGGGGTGTGACCGGGCGCAGGAGGCCAGTGACGCGTTCGTCGACTGGCTGGAGGGGGACTGACGTGCGGCGTTCGGTCCATGCCGTCGCCGGAGCGGTCCTCGTGCTGGCTTCGTCGGCGGCCTGCGGTGACCTCGCGCCGGTCGCCCCGCCGGAGGCTCGCGTGCCCACGGCCCTGCCCGCGGTGCCGTCGCAGTCGCTTGACCTCGAGGCGGGGGAGGCGACGGTCGAGGGGTTCAGCGAGCTCGAACGGGCCGCCCTGCGGATCCGCAACATCGGTTGCGGCGGGGTCCGCACGGGCTCCGGCTTCGCCATCGGCGACCAGGTGCTGGTGACGAACCGGCATGTGGTGGCAGGGGCCACGACGCTCGAGGTGAGCACCTTCGACGGGAAGGACATCGACGTCCGCACGTCCGGAGCCGCGACCGTCGCGGATCTGGCGATCGTGCGGACGAAGGAGAAACTCCCGGCCTCGATCACGTTCGCGCCGGCGAATCCCGAAGTGGGACAGACGGTCACGGCCATCGGCTACCCCTTGGGCGGACCGCTGACCACGACGACTGGGGCGGTGCTGGGCTACCGGCAGGACCCCGTCGCGAAGTCCGAGCTCCCCATGCTGCTCAACTCTGCGCCCGTGGAGCACGGCAGCTCGGGCAGCCCGCTCGTCGACATCACGGGCGAGCTCGTCGGCGTGGTGTATGCCTCGACCGGGCCCGGCCGCAACTACGCCGTGCCCATCGAGGTGCTGGAGGACGTGCTCGGCAAGCCACAGTCCTTCGCCGACGAGACCGACTGCGACGAGTGACCCGGTCGATCTCCCGCCCCGCCGTTCGTTTAGAGGTGAGAGCTCGCTCGGAGCTCGCCGACGAAAGGAACGGCCGTGCACCTTCTGACGAGCGGTCACGGGCTCGTGGAGTCCCCGCGCTGGCATGACGACCGCCTCTGGTTCGCCGACTGGACGGCAGGGCGGATCAACACGATCGACCCCGACGGCACGTGCCGGACGGTCATCACCCACCCATCGATGCCGCTGTGCTTCGACTTCCTCCCTGACGGAGACCTCGTCCTTGCCTCGGGACCTCGGGGCGCGCTCCTGCGACTCGTCGACGGGGAGCTGGTCGACCACGCCGATCTGGCAGACCTGTCGAGCTACGGCAGCAACGACATCGCCATCGATGGGCGAGGCAACGCGTACGTCAACAACATCAACTGCGACTTCGGCACGGTGACTCCTGCCGGTGAGCCGGCACCAGGTTTCCTCGCCCTGGCAACGCCGGACGGGCGGGCCAGAGTCGTGGCGGACGACCTTGACTTCCCGAACGGCATGACGCTGCTCGATGGCGGCCGGACCCTCGTCGTCGCGGAGTCCTACCGTGGCCGGCTCACGGCGTTCGAGGTGATCGCCGACGGGGCGCTTGAGAACCGCCGCGTCTGGGCGGAGACACCCGGCCACTACCCGGACGGCATCTGCGCCGACGCCGACGGGGCGATCTGGTACGCAGACGTGTCCAGTCAGGTCTGCGTCCGCGTGACCGAAGGCGGGGAACGCCTCGACGTGGTGGAGCTCGACCGTGGTGCCTTCGCCTGCGCGCTCGGAGAGCAGGCCGGGCAGCCGACGTTGTTCGTCGTTGCGGCCAACTGGCCGGGCCCCGAGGGCTTGGCGACTCACACGAACTGGGATGGAGCGGTGTTCGCGACGGCGGCTCCGGCGCCGGCGGCCTACAGCTGACCGGGCTGCCAGGTCTCTCCTGCGAGCCTGGACGGACGTCAGCTGCAGTTGGGGCAGGGGCCGGCGACCGGCATCTCCATGAAGCAGGTGGGGCAGATGCCGCCGCGTCGCTCCTCACGAGACCGTGATGTTGCCCGCGATGACGCCGGGGCTGCCTTCGATGCGGAGCGGCCAGGCGTTGCGGCCCGAACGGGGTGCGAAGGGGTTACCAGGGTCGGCCGCGCATCCGCGGGCACGTCGTCGCACCAACGCCGGTAGCACTCGAGCCGGGCCGCCGCTGCGTGGTTCTCGCGCTCCATCTCGTCGGCGATCGGCGGCTGGCCGGCAAGCCTTCGGACCTCGTCGTAACCGGCACCGACCCGTCCGTCGTGCTTGTGGACGACGAGGGAGGCCAGGGCCGGCTCGTCACGGAGGTGGTTGGCCTGGGCGATCATCTT
>DASUQN010000395.1:0-5029 GCA_036280515.1 Intrasporangium sp.
GCGCAACGGAGACGAGCAGGTCGCGCACCGTCGACTCGTCACGCACCTTGCCGATGAACTGGCGCATGACGCCGAGACCTCCCGATCGGGTCACCGCCCCGTCATGCGCGTCGAGGTCGCCGGCGATGATCCGCGTCAACGTGGTCTTGCCCGTTCCGTTGGGCCCGATCAGGGCGACCTTGGCGCCCTCCCCCACCCGCACGGAGACGTCGCGAAGGAGCACTCGGCCGTCGGGCAGGGTGAAGCTGACTGAGTTGACGTCGACGTGTCCCACAGACGTCAAGAGTGTCGTATGCCGCTGGGCCCGGTCATGCGGTTATCGAAAGTGAGTGCCCTACCGGGCTCGCGTGGCCGGGCCGCCTCTCGGCTAGGTCCACGTCCAGGTCTCGGCGATCTCATTGAGTTCGGCTGCCGCCTGCTCGGCGGCGGACTGTGCCGAGCTCAGCGTGAGCAGGTAGACCCGGCCCTCGTGGTGCAGCCCGTAGGACCGCGCGACGACCTCGACGCCCTGCTGGGTGAAGGACGTCGTGAAGCCGGTGGCCGGGCTGCCGCCGACCGTGAGTGGAGGGGCACCCGAGACGGTGCGACCCTGGTCCCCGAGCTGCTCGCGACCCTTGTGCAGCTCGGACTCGAGCAGGGCGGCGTCGCCGGTCGCGACGTGGACGACGAGGTTGGTGTTGAAGCCGGCCTGCTTCTCGGACGACATGATCACGAGATCGACGCCCGGCATCGCACCCACCTCGTCGGTCGCGTCGCCCCAGCCCTGCGGCGGGAGGACTGAGTACGTCCCGCTCTTGCCCTGGACGGCGTCGGCGGCATCGATCGGATGCGTCGAGGAGGCCGGCGCCGCAGTGGGTTTCGTCGTGCTCACCGCCGCCCTCGAAGGCGACCCACCGGGTGTGCCTTCGCCGGTCGAGCAGCCGCTCACGAGCAACACGGCCACGATGGCGACGACCCCGACACTCCGCGCGGAGCGCTCGAATCGGGCGGATCCGGCGGATCGGGTGGATCGGGTGGATCGGCGGAGCATGGCGTCGATCCAACCACACGTGTCGGGTCCCCCGTGTCGGGTCACCCGTGTCGGGTCACCCGAGTCGATCCCCTGCGGCGGGCACCTCCCGCCGCGCTCGTGCGGCCTCCGCTCGTGCCGCCAGCTCCTGGTTGGGCGGGTAGGTGACCGCCTCGAGGCTCAGACCGTGCGCCGGCATCACCCTGATCTCGGGGGCCCGCTCCCCGCGGTGCTGCAGCTCAGTGGGCCAGCCGATGGGCCGCCTGCCCTCCCCGACGGCCACGACCGCACCGACGAGCGACCGGACCATCGAGTGGCAGAACGCGTCGGCCCGCACGGTCGCGGCAAGGACGCCGTCGTCCAGCCGAGCCCAGCGGTACTCGAGGAGCGTGCGGACCGTGGTCGCACCCTCGCGTCGCTTGCAGAACGCCGCGAAGTCCTTGAGGCCGAGGAGTCCGTGCGCGGCCTGGTCCATGGTGGCGACGTCCAGCGAGCGCGGCCACCACACCGTGTCGCGCCTGCGGAGCGGGTCCCGCGGCGCCTCGCCATCTGCGAGCCGGTAGAGGTAGCGCCGCTCGAGCGCCGAGAACCGCGCATCGAAGCCGTCGGGCGCACGCGTCACACCTTGGACGACGACGTCGGGAGGAAGCAGTCCGCCGAGCCGGTTCAGGAGGGCTCGCTCGGGAGTCCGGTCCGACCGCCCGGGGAGCGCGGTCAGCCCTTCGGCGGCCACGTCGACGTGCGCCACCTGACCGCTAGCGTGCACCCCCGCGTCGGTCCGGCCCGCCACGGTGATGCTGACCGGCTCGGGTGACCGCAGCACCGTGCTCAGGGCCACGCTCAGTGTCGCCTCGACGGTGCGCCGCGACGGTTGTGCGGCCCATCCGGAGAAGTCGGTCCCGTCGTAGGCGAGCTCCAGGCGCAGGCGCACCGTCATCGAAGCGGCGCCTCGAGCGCCCCGAAGACTGCTCGACCGATCCGGCTGGCTCGTCCGATCCCGCTGTCCTGGTCCGGCTGGCGGGTCTGCATCAACGCCATCGCATAGTCCCGTCCGGCGCCTCGGACATCGCCCACGCTGTTGATGACCCAGGGCTCGCCGACCGCCATCCAGCCGTTCTTGACGTGGACGTCGACGGTGTCGGAGCGCACCGTGCCCACTCCCCAGCGTTGGCCGTCGATGACCTGCCTCATCAGGGCCAGCACCGCAGCATCGTCCTCGGGGTGGGTCGCCGGACTGCCTGAGGTGAGTCGCTGCACGAGCCGGACGAGGTCGTTGGGCGTGGTCCGCGTCAGGCCCCAGTGGGTGACCGGTTCCGCATCGGCTGTCGTCGCCATACCGAGGTCGCGCGCGAGCTCGGCGACGGCTGCGTGGCCGCCGACAAAGGCGTAGAGGGCATCGGCCGAGGCGTTGTCGCTCTTCGTGATGGCGAGCCGGGCCTGCCCTTGCTGCCGGGCGGAGAGACGCCCCCCCTGATTGCGAGCCTTGCGCATCGCAGCCGCGACGACGAGCACCTTCGACACGCTGCCGGACCTGACCGCCGCGTCACCCCGGTAGTGCCACCAGACCCCGGTGCGCCGGTCGAGGACACTCACGCCGATGACATCGGACCGCCCGCCAAGCTCGGCCAGGACCGCCCTGGAGAGAGCGGCCCGGCTCGATGTGTCCGTCCGCTCGGACGGCGCCGGAAAAATGCTCCGGGCGAGGTCGCCTGCGAGGTCGAACGCCTCGCGTGCGGCGCCCGCCACGGGCCGGACCACATCGTTCGCGAGCGCCTGGCTCGCCAGCGCGATGATCCCGGCGGGCACGAGGAGCAGGGCGCTCCGCCGCGTGAGAGGCCCAGTCGGGAGGACCGTCGAGGCGGCAACCGGCGCTGGCCGGTCCGGTCGCCTCGGGGTGGGGTGCACCGGGTCATTGTGTCGCACCCACCAGTGCCTGGGGTGCGTCAACCTTCGGCCCGGGTGACGCGTCTTTCCTGCAGACCCGGTCGATCGTCCGGGACGACTGAAGGGGAGAGCCATGCGTACCATCACTCGTTTCCTGGCGGTCACCGTGGCCGCCGCCGCTCTGGCCGCACCGGCCGTTGCCACTCGCGCCAACCCCACCGCCACCGGAACGGCCGCCGCGGCGACCACGCCGTACTGCGGCATCGCCTGGGGCTCATTGTCCAAGACCTCGAACCCGCTCTGGACCGGCTCGGTCAAGGCGGCCCGTTACGGCCAGCACACCTGCTACGACCGGCTCGTCTTCGACATCGCCAAGGGTTCCGGAAGGCTGGGCTACCACGTCCGCTACGTCTCCTCCGTGACGAGCCCGGGCAGCGGTCTGCCTGTCGCTGTCGCAGGAGGGGCGAAGCTGCAGGTCACCATCAACGCACCCGCGACGATGCGGATCCCGTCGAGCGGCAGCGTCACCTTCACCGGTTGGCGCACGTTCCGCCAGCTCAAGTGGGTCGGCAGCTTCGAGGGGTACACAGACTTCGGACTGGGCGTCCGGGCCCGCCTGCCGATGCGGACGTTCGTGCTCGACAACGCCGACGGCAGCAAGCGCCTCGTCGTCGACGTGGCCCACCGCTGGTGACCAAACATCGAGAGTGCAGCTTGCGCGGAGGCCGCCAGCGGCCGAGGCGCAAACTGCACTCTCGATGTTCTCGGCTGAACGTACTCAGCCACAGGGGGACTCAGTCGCCGGAGCCGGCCTTCTTGAAGCCGGCGGCCTCGGCGTCCGCAGCGGACTTGAACCAGAACTCGGCGTCGGTCTGCTCGTACCACTGGCCGTCCGGCTCGTGGTAGAGACCCGAGTTGGCGTTGCCCTTGACCGTGTAACCCTCTGGGGCCGAGCCGTCCTCGTTCGGGGGGGCAGCACCAGCAGGGAGGTCGACCGCAGGCGCGTCGGCGGCCGCGGCGGCCTTGGTGTCCTCGGCCGCCTTGGTGTCGGCGGCGGCCTTCTTGGCCTCGCTCTGCTTGGCGGCGCGCTTCGTCGCGGCCTCGGCCTCCTTGACCGTCGCCTTCTTGGCCGAGAGCGGCTCGCGGACGAGCTCGACGACGACCATGGGGGCGTTGTCACCCTTGCGCGCACCGATCTTGGTGATCCGGGTGTAGCCGCCCTCGCGCTGGGCCATGTCCGGCGCGATCTCGGCGAAGAGGCGGTGGACGACGCCCTTGTCGCGCACGACCGTGAGGACACGGCGACGCGCGGAGAGGTCGCCCCGCTTGGCGAAGGTGATGAGGCGCTCGGCGAGCGGGCGCAGGCGCTTGGCCTTGGCCTCCGTCGTCGTGATGCGGTCGTGCTCGAAGAGCGACGTCGCGAGGTTCGACAGGATGAGCCGCTCGTGAGCGGGACCGCCGCCGACGCGGGGACCCTTGGTGGGGGTGGGCATTGTGTTCTCCTAGAAAGGGTCTGACCAGGCCGCTCGGGGCACGTCCGGAGGGACGCCGTGCAGCTCGGTCAAGCGGTTGGTCAGAGCTGCTCGTCCTCGACGAAGGACTCGTCGTCGTTGTAGTCCTCGTCGCCGTAGCCGTCGACGAGAGCCGACGGGTCGAACCCGGGCGGGCTGTCCTTGAGGGCCAGGCCCATGCCGACGAGCTTGGCCTTGACCTCGTCGATCGACTTCGCACCGAAGTTGCGGATGTCGAGCAGGTCGGCCTCGCTGCGCGCCACGAGCTCACCGACGGTGTGGATGCCCTCCCGCTTGAGGCAGTTGTAGGAGCGAACCGTCAGGTCGAGGTCCTCGATCGGCAGCGCCAGGTCCGCGGCGAGCGCGGCGTCCGTCGGCGAGGGGCCCATGTCGATGCCCTCGGCCTCGACGTTGAGCTCGCGGGCCAGGCCGAACAGCTCGACGAGCGTCTTGCCTGCCGAGGCCATGGCGTCGGCCGGCAAGACCCTGGTCGAGCTGTTCGGTCTGGCCCGCGAGCTCAACATCGACGCCGAGGGCATCGACATGGGCCCGTCCCCCACGGACGCCGCCCTGGCCGCTGATCTGGCGCTGCCGATCGAGGAGCTGGAGCTCACCGTTCGGTCGT
>DASUQN010000396.1:0-7951 GCA_036280515.1 Intrasporangium sp.
ATGGCAATCGAAACTCGGTGGTCAACCTACGGGGCACCTCCTGGAGGCACAGCACGTCAGGGCGGAGCGTCCGAACGACCCTGGCCGCGGCGGCACGGTCGGCGGTGAAGTCCTTCACGTTGTAGCTCATGACGCGAAGCAGCTCGGCCCGGCGCCACGGCGGCCCTGAGAGGCTCCCTGCTCGTCCCGACGGCGCTGTCATCGTCCTGAGCGGGCGAGCTCTGCGGCGCCGATGAGGCCCGCGTCCGCACCGAGCTGGGCCCTCACGATGCGGGCCTCCGGCCGGTAGCCACGTCCGGGCAGCTGCCGCTTGAAGGCTTCTCGTGCGGGCCCGAGAAGCAGCTCGTCGGCGGCACTGACCCCGCCTCCGATCACGAACATGGCTGGATCGAGCGCGGCAGCAAGGTTGGCCATGCCGACGCCGAGCCAGTCACCGATCTCCGCGAGCATCTCGCGTGCCGTCGAGTCCCCGTCCCGGGCGGCCTCTGTGATGAACGGTCCGCTGAGGGCGGTCGCGTCGCCGCCCAGTCGTGCCACGAGGTCGGCGACGACAGGTGAGCCCGCCCCGATCAGCGCGCGGGCCTCGCGGACCAAGGCGTTGCCGCTGGCGTACTGCTCCCAACAGCCGCGGTTGCCGCACTCGCACCGCACACCACCGGGGACGACCTGCATGTGCCCGAACTCGCCGGCGATGCCATGACGGCCTCGCTGGACCTTCCCGTCGATGATCAGCGCACCCCCGATCCCCGTGCCCAGGGTGATGACGACGACGTGCGACTCCCCTCGGGCGGCGCCGAACGTCCGCTCCGCCCAGGCAGCGGCGTTCGCGTCGTTGTCCACGGTCACGGGCCACGGCACCCGTCCGGCGAGACGGCTGCGCAGTGGCTCCTTGCGCCAGGACAGGTGTGGCGCGAAGAGGACCGTCCCCCGGTCCTCGGAGACGAAGCCGGCGGCCCCGACGCCCACGGCAACGACGTCCGCCGGGTCGAGCAGGTCGAGCAGCTCCTCGACGCACGCGGCGATGGTCTCCTCGACGATCGCGGGCGAGGTCGACCGGTCCGGTGTCTCCCGACGGGTCCGATGGGTGATCGCGCCGTGCTCGTCAACGACTCCCGCCGCGACCTTCGTGCCACCGATGTCGATCCCGATCGCCAGGTTGGAGGTCACCCGGGATCCGTGTCCTCGGCCGCCGAGTCCGACGTTGGCGCGTCGCGGTCCTGCCCCTCCCGCTGTGCGTGGGCGAGGTCGCGCAGCCCCGTGGCCGCGAGCTGAACGACGTCGGCCACGCGGTCAAGTGTGTCCGGGCTCAGCCGCTGCACGAAGGCGATGAGCTGACAGACCGGGCACAGTCGGCACGCCGCCGGTGTCGTGCCGCCACAGGTGCACTCGCCCCGGTGTGCTCGCGAGCCCGTGTCGCTGGACTCCTGGGCAGACTCATCACTGGACCGGTCGGACTGCCCTGCGGCTGGCCCTCCCCAGCCGCGCGATGACAGCAGGTCCACCAGCAGGGCGGCCTCGTCGGCGACCGACGCGGGCGGCGCGGTCTGCGTCCCGTCCCTTGTCTCAGCCACCGCGTCCGGCCTCGGCACGCTTCTTGAGCTCCTTGAGGGCCGTGTCGACGATGACCTTCTCCGCCTTGCGCTTCAGCATGCCGATCATGGGGATCTTGAGGTCGACCATGAGCTGGTAGGTGACCCTCGTCGAGTCACCAAGGTCCTCGAGCGCGTACGAGCCATTCATCGCCTTGAGCACGGACGCCCGGACCAGTGACCAGGTCAGCACCCCGGTCCCGTCCTCGTCGATGTCCCACTCGTAGTCGAGCACGTACGTGTCCTTGATCGCACCCGCGTCCAACGTGAACTCGACCTGGTCGGCCCAGCCGTCGCCCTCTTCCGCGAGGACCGCCACGCGCTTCACTTCACTCGCCCATTCGGGGTAGGCCTCGAAGTCGGCGATGATGTCGAGCACTTCACCCGGCGAAGCATCGATGACGATGGAGGACTCCGTACGTTCGGCCATGCGCCGAAGGCTATCGCGCGAGGAACCGGACGCGTCGGCCCCACTGGTCGATATGGTGAGCAGAACACTCGAAAACAGGAGTCACCGTGAAGTACAACGACGTGGTAGCACTGGCCCCGCAGACCACCGAGGGGACGTTGGCGGACCTGCCGAGGCGCAACGCCGACGCCGCACCGGGCGAGAGCGCCTTCAGCAGGAAGGGTGCCTCGGGCGACTGGACCCACATCACGTTTCACCAGTTCGCTGAAGAGGTGACGGCGCTCGCCAAGGGGTTCGTCGCAGCGGGCATCGCTCAGGGCGACCGCATCGCCCTGATGTCGCGCACGCGATACGAGTGGACGTTGGTGGACTTCGCTGCCTGGACTGCAGGCGCCATCGTCGTGCCCGTCTACGAGACATCGTCACCTGAGCAGGTCGAGTGGATCCTGCTCGACTCCGGCGCCAAGTGCGTCGTCGTCGAGTCGACGCGCCACCGCGAGGTCGTCGAAGAGGTGCGGGACCGCATGTCCGCTCTCGCGCAGGTCGTGGAGATCGACGGCGGTGGCATCGAGGACCTCAAGGCCCGGGGCACGGAGCTGCCCGACGCTGCCCTCGTGGAGGCGCGAGCCGGTCTCGACCGCACCTCGGTCGCCACCATCATCTACACCTCCGGCACCACCGGCCGCCCGAAGGGCGTTCGGCTGACCCACGGGAACTTCCTCGATCTCGTCGAGAACGCCGTCGAGAAGCTCGGCCGCGACGTCCTCACCCCCGGGTCCTCCACCCTGCTGTTCCTCCCCCTCGCGCACGTCTTCGCGCGCTTCATCGAGGTCCTGTGCGTGGCCGCACGGGTCCGCATGGGTCACGCCCCAGACATCAAGACGCTGCTCGACGACTTCGGCACCTTCAAGCCGACGTTCGTCCTCGCCGTCCCACGTGTCTTCGAGAAGATCTTCAACTCGGCCGAGGCCAAGGCGGCAGCCGGGGGCAAGGACAAGATCTTCCACCGCGCTGCCACGGTTGCCATTGCCTACAGCCAGGCACTCGACGGCCGGGGACCGGGCCTCGGACTGCGGCTCCAGCACCTGCTCTTCGACAAGCTCGTCTACGGCAAGCTCCGCGAGGCGATGGGTGGTCACGTCCGGTACGCCGTCTCGGGTGGGGCGCCGCTCGGCACCCGACTGGGTCATTTCTTCCGTGGGATCGGTGTCAACATCCTCGAGGGATACGGCCTGACCGAGTCCACCGCACCGCTGTCGGTCAACATCCCCGGCAAGGTCAAGATCGGCACCGTCGGCCCTCCCCTGCCCGGGACGTCGATCCGGGTCGCCGACGACGGCGAGATCCTCGTCAAGGGCGTTGGCGTCTTCACCGCCTACCACCAGAACGACCAGGCCACCTCGGAGGCCATCCGGGACGGATGGTTCCACACCGGTGACCTCGGTGACCTGGACGAGGACGGCTACCTGCGCATCACCGGCCGCAAGAAGGAGATCCTCGTGACCGCGGCCGGCAAGAACGTCGCCCCCGCGGTGCTGGAGGACCGGCTCAGGGCGCACCCGCTCGTCTCCCAGTGCGTCGTCGTCGGTGACCAGAAGCCCTTCGTCGGAGCACTGATCACCCTCGACGCCGAGATGTGGCCGCTGTGGGCCCCGGCTCACGGCCTCGAGAACGTATCGATCGAGGAGGCGCGGACCCACCCGAAGGTGCTCGAGGCGCTTCAGGAGGCGGTCGACCGGGCGAACGAGGCGGTGAGCAAGGCGGAGTCGATCCGCAAGTTCACGGTCCTGTCAGGCGATTTCACCGAGGCGAACGGCTACCTGACACCCTCCCTCAAGTTGAAGCGCAACATTGTCATGAAGGACTTCGAGGCGGAGGTGGAGTCCCTCTACTCCTGACGAGTCACGTCGGGCCGACGAGCCGGATGGTCAGTCGGGCTGAGCAACGAGGGCGGCGAGCCGGGACCGCCACGCGGCAATCACCTCAGCCCTGCTCGTGCCGAGCCGGCTGCTCAGTACCTGGTCCGTCAACTGGTCGGCATCCGTCGGGAGCGGACTGGGAGCCGGTTGGCTCTCGTTCACGGCACGGAACAGCGCCACCAGCGCATCGGTCCCATAGAGGTCGGCGATCGTCCGTGCGAGCGTCAGTGACAGGCCGTACGCGGCCGCGAGATCGCTGCTGGACGTGTGGAACTCGGGCGCGCCGGGCGGGTCGGCCGGTAGGCCGGTCGACCTGATCCGGTCGAGCGCCGACCGCACGACGTCGCGCTCCGGAAGCTCGACGTCGCGATACGCGACGAACTCGGCCAACCCCTCCGCCAGCCAGAGCGGCGGCTGCCGCGTCGACGTCCGCCGTGCCGTGGCGTGGGTCAGCTCGTGCGCCACGATGACGTCTCGGCCCACGCCGCTCAGTGCGGACCACGCCCCGGGGACGACGACGATCCGGTCTGCGCCCGCAGGGTGATCCGGTCCGATGGGGCCGTCTGTGGTCGCGGCGACTCCGTCCAGCTCGCCCTCGTCCCGGCCGAGCAGCCGCGCCGCGTCGTCGTCCGTGGCGGGAACGAGCCAGACCGCGGCCTCGGCGGGCCCCAGGACGGCCGAGACCCGTCGTGCCGCCGCGTTCGCTCTCCGCGCGACCTCGTCGGCGGTGGCGTCGGCGGCGCGGGCGGTGCCGAAGGCGAGTACGAGCGAACGGTCCGAGCGCCGGACCTGCAGCCCGTTCAAGTCCCACGGCTCGGGCCGGTCGTATGGACGAGACCCGATGATGACCGCCGTTGCGGCAGGGCGTGCCGGGTCGGCCGCAAAGGTCAAGCTCAGGGTGAAGCTTCGGGGAGACTCGTCGAAGCCCGTGATTCGGTACTCCAACGTGGCCCGTGACTCCCACGTGGCCGACGTCCCGGGCGTCGAGGGAACCGGTGGCCGCGTCTCCTCGATGGAGCGAAGTCGCATCTGATCCACCCGCGTCGCCTGCATCCGGGCGAAGACCTTCTCCTGCGCCGTCCGGAGGTCCCGTCCCTGGACCCTTGCGAGCCACCTCCGCACGTCGCCCGAGACCGCGGCTGCGGCCCGGGACCGAACCAGGTCGCTCCCCACGGACGCCCGGGCATCGCGCCACGTCTCTTCCCGGACCGCCGATGTGGATGACATGACACCGGGCCCAGGCGAGACTCGCCCGGCCGGGGTTGCTGCCGCGGGACCACCTGTGGGCGGCTGGGACGAGCACCCACCCATCAGCGTCGCCGCGATCACGCTGGCCAGAACTGCGGCGCCGAGGCCGACTCGTCCCATCGCGCCATGGTGGCACGACCGTCGGGGCCGTCAGACGGCGGTCCGCCTCACGCGGATCGGCCGCAGGTCGTCGTCCGGCTCGGCATGGGCAGCGTGTGCCGCCTCGGGCGTGACGAGGCCGGCTGTCAGGAGCACGGACACCGCCCGGCGCTCGGCGCGGTCGAGTGGCAGTCCTCGAGTGGCCTTCGGGGCCCCCACAGGGATGTCCGCCAGCGCTGTCACCATGCAGTCAGCGCAGTGGACGTCCCTGACGGGGCAGGTCTGGCAGTCGATGAGCATCACCGGCTCCGCCCTTCTTCGTCGTTGCGAGCTGTCGACCAAAACGCTATGGGCGACCACCGACAACGGCCCTGCCAACGAGGGCACCGCCTCGCGGCTGAAGGTGACTGACCCGCACCTGTCCCCACGTCCGCCGCGCCTTCGAGGCAGTGTCAGCCCAGCGGCATACGGTCAGTCCATGCAGGCGATCCAGGCGACGTTCGATGACCTCGGCACTCGCCTGATGGATGTCACCTTCGTCGTCGTCGACCTGGAGTCGACGGGCGGCAGCCCGGAGCAGTGCGGGATCACCGAGATCGGAGCGGTCAAGGTCCGCGGCGGCGAGGTGCTGGGAGAGTTCCAGACGCTCGTCAATCCGGCCGAGCCGATCCCGGCCTTCATCTCGGTGCTCACCGGCATCACGGATGCCATGGTGGCCGATGCGCCACGCATCGAGTCCGCGTTTCCCGCGTTCCTCGAGTTCGCGGCCGGCAGCGTCCTCGTCGCCCACAACGCCGGCTTCGACCTCAGCTTCCTCAAGTCGGCTGCGCGCCGCACCGGCACGCCGTGGCCGGGATTCGAGGTCCTTGACACGCTGACGCTCGCGCGCCAGCTCGTGACCAACGACGAGTCGCCGAACCACAAGCTCTCGTCGCTGGCCCGGGTGTTCGCCTCGAGCACGACTCCTGACCACCGTGCGCTCCACGATGCGCGTGCCACGGTTGACGTGCTGCACGGCCTCATCGAGCGCGTCGGCAACCTCGGGGTCCACACGCTCGAGGAGCTCTCCAGCTACACGTCACGAGTCAGCCCTGCACTGCGGCGCAAGCGGTTCCTCGCCGAGCCGCTCCCCCATGCCCCCGGCGTCTACGTGTTCAAGGACCGCGACGGCCGGGTGCTCTATGTGGGCACGAGCCGAGACATTCGGTCCCGCGTCCGCAGCTACTTCACGGCGTCGGAGCAGCGCAGCCGGATGGCTGACATGGTTCGGCTGGCTCACGACGTGACGCCTGTGGTCTGCGAGACGGCGCTGGAGGCCCAGGTGCGAGAGCTCCGCCTCATCGACGAGCACCAGCCCCGGTTCAACCGCAGGTCCAAGAACGGCCGACGCGTCGTGTGGGTCAAGCTGACGAGCGAGCGGTTCCCACGCCTGTCGATCGTCAAGCAGGTGCGCGACGACGGAGCCCACTACATCGGGCCGTTCCGGTCGCGTGTCAACGCGCAGTCCGCCGTCGACGCGGTCCACGAGATCGTCCCGCTGCGGCAGTGCACGCAACGGATCACCGGCAAGGAGGCGGCCTGCGCCCTCGCGGAGCTCGGGCGCTGCGGCTCGCCGTGCACCGGTGCGCAGTCCGATGCCGACTATGCGCTGGTCGCCGCTGACTGCGCAGCACTCTTCTCCGGCGACGCTCGGTCCGGTGCGGGCCGGCTGAGGTCCCGACTCGAGGAGCTCGCAACACAGGAGCGGTTCGAGGACGCGGCCCGGGTCCGCGACCGCTTCCTCCAGCTCGTCAGGGGTGCGGCCCGCTCACAACGACTCGCTCCGCTGACGAGGTCCAAGGAGGTCGTCGCGGCTCGACGGCACGAGGCCGGTGGTTGGGAGCTGGTGTGCGTCCGACACGGCAGGCTCGCCGGCACGGTCGTCAGCCCACGTGGAGCCGACCCCATGGTGCACGTGCGCAACCTGCAGGCCACCGCCGAGGTCGTCCCTGCGCCTGCGGCCGGAGCCGCGGCGGCGTTGACCGAGGAGACCGAGATCGTGCTGCGGTGGCTCGAGGCACCGGGGGTCCGCATCGTCGAGCTGGACGGTTCATGGACCTGCCCGGTGGGCGGGGCCGGGGCGGTGCGCCACGAGCTGGAGCCGGCGGTTGCCGCCGCCCTCGAGGTCGTCGGCTTCGACCGGGACGCGG
Source organism: Intrasporangium sp. (assembly GCA_036280515.1). Lineage (GTDB taxonomy): Bacteria > Actinomycetota > Actinomycetes > Actinomycetales > Dermatophilaceae > Intrasporangium. Next base: position 7,454 of record DASUQN010000396.1, read on the forward strand.
GCCTCGACGCCGGACTCAGGGGTGGTGGGCGCCCCCGGCCCCGCGACCGGTACCGGCGTGCGGGATAGGGTTGGGGGCGTGATCACCGCCATCGTCCTGGTCAACTGTGAGGTCAACCGCATCCCAGAGGCCGCGGAGGAGATCGCCGACATCCCCGGCGTGTCCGAGGTGTACTCCGTCACCGGCGACGCAGACCTCATCGCCATGGTCCGGGTGCGCGCCCACGAGGAGCTCGCCGACATCATCGCGGACCGGCTGAGCAAGGTCCAGGGCGTGGTTGGCACCTCCACTCACATTGCCTTCCGCACGTACTCCTCGCACGATCTCGAGGCGGCCTTCAGCCTGGGCCTCGACGGCGAGTAACACCGACGGGCAACACCACCTGCACCGACCGGGACGCACGCGAGCGACAGGCGTCCGAGGTGCGCCACGGACGAGGGCCCGCTCAGGAGCGGGTGACCTCGATCCACCGCTCGATGACCCGGGTCGCCGCACCGG
>DASUQN010000397.1:0-8007 GCA_036280515.1 Intrasporangium sp.
TCGCCGACGCGGTGAGCCACGTCATCGCGTGTCTCACCGGTGACGCCCCGGGGCACGTCCTCGCCCCGATCCAGAGCGGCGATCGCCTCCGGGTACCGAGCCCGCACCTCGTCGGCGTGCAGGCCCTGCCACTGACCGACGTGCACCTCCCGCAGCCGGCCGTCGAGCCTGACCTCCAGCCCGGTCAGCTCAGCGATGGCGTCAGCAGTCGCGGCGGCCCGCTGCAGGTCGCTCGAGACGAGCAGAGCAGGCCGGTACGCAGCCAGGTGCGGTGCCGCGGCGAGCACCTGCGCGCGACCGGTCGCCGAGAGCTCCGAGTCCTTGTGGCCCTGCCAGATCCGAGCGGCGTTGTCGACGGTCTCGGCGTGGCGCAGGATGACGATCCGGCGGGGGCCCGTCGGTCTGGTCGGCCCGACGCTCACGACACCGTGTCCGCGCCGGCGCCTCCGCCCCCGCGACCGTCCGCGCCGGCGTCAGCGCTGCCTGCTGACCTTGGCCGCGCCGGGGCCTCGACCGTCGCCAGGTCGATCTCGGGGCAGTCCTTCCACAGCCGCTCGAGCGCGTAGTACTCCCGCTCGTCCTCGTGCTGGATGTGGACGATGATGTCGCCGAAGTCGATGAGCACCCAGCGACCCTCACGCTCACCCTCGCGCCGGATCGGCTTCGTGCCGAGCTCGCGCAGCCGGTCCTCGACCTCGTCGACGATCGAGCCGATCTGCCGCTCGGAGGCGGCGGACGCGATGACGAAGATGTCGGTCAGCGGCATCTGGTCGCTGACATCGATCGCCGTCACCCTCTCCGCGATCTTCTCCTCGGCGGCGTTCGCGGCGGCCTTGGCGAGCTGGAGCGCGTGGGCTGTTGCTGTCACTGGTCTCCTTGTGACGAGACGGCATTCCTGGCGGGCATCGCGAGTCGGCTGGCGAGGGGCTCGACGGGCGGCGCCCCGCCCGGCCCACCGGTGTACAGGCAGTACTTGTTGATGTACTGGACGACACCGTCGGGCACGAGATACCAGACGGGCTCGCCGCCGACCACCCGCGCCCGGCAGTCCGTCGAGCTGATGGCCATCGCGGGCACCTCCTGGAGGGTGACCCGATCCTCCGGGAGTCCCTTGTCGGACAGGACGTGGCCCGGCCTCGTCACGCCGACGAAGTGTGCGAGCTGGAAGAGGGCCTCGGCGTCCTTCCACGACAGGATGTCGGCCAGGGCGTCCGCCCCGGTGATGAAGAACAGCTCGTCGTCCGGGCGCTGCGCTCGCAGGTCCCGGAGCGTGTCGATCGTGTACGTCGGGCCGGGGCGGTCGATGTCCACGCGGCTCACCGTGAAGCGAGGGTTCGAGGCGGTCGCGATGACCGTCATGAGGTACCGGTGCTCGGCCGGTGAGACCTCCGTCTGTGACTTCTGCCACGGCTGCCCCGTGGGGACGAAGACGACCTGCTCGAGCCCGAAGAGGGCCTGGACCTCGCTGGCCGCCACAAGGTGGCCGTGATGGATGGGGTCGAACGTCCCACCCATGACCCCGATGCGGCGGCGCCCGCTCAGTGCTTCGCCCCGTCCGCGTGGCCAGGGTGGCCCTCGATCTGGATCCTGCCCTGCTGGTCGACGTGCGTCGACACCGGCACCTTGTGCGCGGTGTTGCGGAAGGACCACGTGACGGCGAGCGCCACCACGAACAAGGCGAAGGTGATGATGAAGTACATCACGGTCGGCATGGGGAGCTCGCGCGTGGCTTCGCCCTGCGCGACCAGAGTCAGGACACGATCAGACATGCGGCCAGCCTAGCGCCCGCGCCGGCCGACTCACGCACGACGGTCACCGATCCAGAGCACATCCGGCCAACATGTGCCGCGCAGCGGCCAACAAGCAGGCGCCGTAGGCTGGAGCCCATGGTGCCCGAGCTGTCCGTCGTCATTCCCATGTACAACGAGCAGGACGTGTTGCCGCTGCTCGTCGAGCGGCTGCGGCCCCTCCTCGACGGCATGGGCGTGACCTACGAGGTCGTCGCGGTCGACGACGGGAGTCGCGACCTGACGCCGGCGCTGCTCCACCGGTACCACCGGGAGTGGCCGGCACTGCGCGTGCTGCGCCTCCGGGCCAATGCCGGCCACCAGGCCGCCATCTCCGCGGGCCTCGCGAGCGCCCGAGGCGACTACGTGGTGACGCTCGACGCGGACCTCCAGGACCCGCCCGAGGTCATCCCGGAGATGCTCGAGGCGGCCAGGCGCGACAACGTCGACGTCGTCTACGGCGTGCGCAACGACCGGTCCACGGACTCGTGGTTCAAGCGCGTCTCCGCGCAGTCGTTCTACCGGTTCATCCGGCTCATGTCGGGCACGTCCGCGCACGCGGACGCGGGTGACTTCCGGCTCATGTCGCGCGCCACCGTCGACGCCGTCAACAACCTGCCCGAACACAACCGGGTGCTGCGGTTCGTCGTGCCGGCCCTCGGCTTCCCGTCCGACACGGTGCAGTACAAGCGCGAGGAGCGGGCTGCCGGGTCGACGAAGTACCCGCTGCTCAAGATGCTCCGGCTGTCCGTCGACTCCCTCACCGGGATCTCGATCGCACCACTGCGCCTGGCGACCTTCGCCGGCTTCTTCGGTGCCCTCCTCGCCGTGCTCCTCATCGTCTACACGCTCATCGCACGAGCCCAGGGGCACACCGTCGCCGGCTGGACGTCGACCGTCGCGATCGTCGCCGGGGTCGGCGCCGTTCAGCTCGTCTGTGTCGGCATCCTCGGGGAGTACATCGGCCGGATGTATGCCCAGCTGCAGGGTCGCCCCACCTACTTCATCGCCTACGACTCGCTGACGGAGACCTCGCCGAGACACGGTCCCACCGACACTCCCCTGCCGGCGACACCGCGCGAGGAGCACATCGCGACCCGCGGCGTGCCGGTTGCCAACGACGGCGCCGCGCCCAAGCAGGCATCACTTCCGGAGCGGGCCGAGCGGGCGAGCTGAGGTCACGCCCGCGGCCGCGCCCTCACGAGCAGGCTCACTCCCGGCAGCTGGCGAACGGGCAGGTACCGCTCGACCACGATGATGCCTCGCAAGGCGGCGTTGACGGCCGGATGGAGGTCGTCGAGGTCCGACCCCGTGGAGGCACGCCGCCGTAGCGCGACGACGGGCCGCAGCAGCACGTTCCACGACCTGACGTCGTCCACCTCGAAACCGCCGCGGTCGAGCAGCGCGAGCAGCTCGGCTCGTGTGTAGCGCCGCACGTGCTGGACCGCTTCGTCGTGCGCCGACCACAGCCGGGGGTCCGCGGGCACGGCGACGAGGTAGGTGCCGGTCGGCTTCAGCACGCGGTGGACCTCCCGGACCGCGGCGTCGTCGTCCTCGAGGTGCTCGAGGATGTCGAACGCGACCACGAGGTCCTGGGAGTCGTCCGCGAGCGGCAGGCTGGTTGCGTCGGACCGGAGCACCGGCAGCCCGCGCTCGTGAGCCACCTCGGCGCCGTCGGCGCCGTACTCCAGGGCGGTGGCCCGCCAGCCGGCCTGGTGCAGCACCATCGTGTTGCCACCGCCGGCGGCACCGATGTCGATGGCGCGGCCCGGCTCCAGCCCCCGGATCGCCTCGGCGAGCAGGTGCCGACGCTCCTGGTACCACCAGTGGCGCGCCTCGAGCGCAGCTAGCTTGCGGACTTCAGTGCCCTCCATGCCGCGCCATCATGCCAGTGGGCGGCAGGTGTGCCACGTGCGGCCCGACGCTACCGCCCCTGCGGACCCGTCCGGACTCACCGGATCTGGCCGTCCCCCTCGACGATCCACTTGGTCGTCGTCAGCTCGGGCAGCGCCATCGGGCCCCGGGCGTGCAGCTTCTGCGTCGAGATGCCGATCTCTGCCCCGAAGCCGAACTCACCACCGTCCGTGAAGCGGGTGCTCGCGTTGACCATGACCGCGGCCGCGTCGACCTCCTGCGTGAAGCGGCGGGCCGCCGCGCGGTCCTCGGTGACGATCGCCTCGGTGTGTCCCGAGCCGTGCCGGCGGATGTGGTCCATCGCCGCGTCGAGGTCGTCGACGACCGCGACGTTGAGCTCGAGGGCGAGCCACTCCGTGTCGAAGTCCTTGTCCGACGCGATGTCGTATGCCGCTGAGCTCGCTTCCGCGTACGGCGTCACGTCGGGCGTGACGTGCAGTTTCACCCCCGCGTTGGCGAGCTCGGTCAGCGCCTTCGGCAGGAAGTCGGCGGCGACGTCGCGATGGACGAGCAGGGACTCAGCCGCGTTGCACACGCTCGGGCGGTGCGTCTTGGCGTTGAAGGCGATCGCCACGGCCTTGTCGAGGTCGGCGGACCTGTCGACGTAGACATGGCAGACCCCGACGCCGGTCTCGATGACGGGGACGGTCGACTCGCGCACGACGGTCTGGATGAGGTCGGCGCCGCCGCGCGGGATGACCAGGTCGACGCGGCCGCGCGCCGTCATCAGGGCGCGCGCGGCGGCGTGCCCGCCCTCCGCGAGGTTGATCAGGGCGTCGGCCGGGAGTCCTTGTGCCGCAAGGGCGTCACGCAACGTCTCGACGATCGCCTGGTTGGTCTCCCCCGCGGCAGAGCCCCCTCGGAGAATGACGGCGTTGCCCGATTTCAGGCCGAGGCCCGCTGCGTCGACGGTGACGTTGGGGCGCGCCTCGTAGATCATGCCGACGACCCCCATGGGGACGCGGACCTGGCGGATCTGCAGCCCGTTGGCCAGCGTGGACCCGCGGACGATCTCTCCGACCGGGTCCGGGAGCGCGGCGACGTCGCGCAGGGCCTCGGCCGCACCCGCGACGCGGTCTGCGTCGAGGCGCAGGCGGTCCTGGAGGCCCTCCGGCATGCCGTTGGCGCGGCCGCGCTCGAGGTCGGATGCATTGGCCTCGAGGATCCGCGGTGTCGCGGCGACGAGCGCGTCGGCGAGCTGGTGGAGCGCAGCATCCTTCTCGGCCCGGGACAGCAGGGCCAGTCGGCGGGAGGCCACGCGGGCGCGGTCGGCCAGCTCGTTGACCTGCTGGGCGACGGCGGAGTCGATCGTCCGGGACATGCCTCAAGCGTAGGTCGTCGGCGCAAGCCGGCTCCAAACGGGACACTCCCCCGATCGAGTGAACAGCTTCTGGGCGCAGCTGTTGTTCGCTCGGTCGGATGGTGAGCGACGCCGCGCGGCTCAGGGCCTGCTCATTAGGCTGACGTCGTGTCGCCCCGGTCCGTCATCAGCAGCGCTCGCCGCCTCGTCGTCAAGGTGGGATCGAGCTCACTGACCGGCACGGACGGCGGGATCGACCACGCGCGACTCGTCGCCCTCGTCAACGCCCTGTCACACCAGCACGAGCGCGGCACCCAGATCGTCCTCGTCAGCTCCGGCGCTATCGCTGCCGGGATCCACCCGCTCGGTCTCGCGTCACGACCGCGGGACCTCGCGACGCAGCAGGCCGCCGCCAGCGTTGGCCAGGGTGCCCTGCTCGCCGCGTACACGCAGTCGTTCGCGGCGCATGACATCACCGTCGGGCAGGTGCTCCTCACCGCCGACGACATCACTCGGCGCACGCACTACGCCAACGCCCGCCGCACCCTCGAGCGCCTGCTCGACCTACGGGTCCTGCCCATCGTCAACGAGAACGACACCGTCGCCACGTCGGAGATCCGCTTCGGTGACAACGACCGGCTCGCGGCGCTCGTCGCCCACCTCATCGATGCGGACGCGCTCGTCCTGCTTTCCGACGTGGACGCGCTCTATGACGCCCCGCCGCATCGCGCTGGCGCGCAGCGAATTCCCGTCGTCAAGGGCCCCGAGGACCTCGCTGCTGTCGAGATCGGACGGACGGGCTCCAAGGTCGGCACCGGCGGCATGGTGACGAAGATCGAGGCCGCGCGGATCGCCACGGCGGCCGGCGTGACGACGTCGATCACCGCCGCGGACCGCGTCATCGACGTCCTCCGGGGCGAGGACGTCGGCACCGTCTTCCTGCCCGTCGGCCGCCGGGGCCGCAGGCGACGCCTCTGGCTCGAGCACGCCACCTCGGCCCGCGGTCGGCTCCTCGTGGACGACGGAGCCGTCCACGCCCTCGTGCACCTCAAGAAGTCGCTCCTGCCCGCGGGCATCACCGCCGTCGAGGGCACGTTCCACGACGGCGACCCGGTCGACGTCTGCGCCCTCGACGGCACGGTGATCGGCCGCGGGCTCGTCAACTACGCGTCGAATGAGCTGCCTGCGCTGCTCGGTCGCTCGACGAAGGAGCTGGCCAAGGCGCTGGGCCCCGCCTACGAGCGCGAGGTCATCCACCGCGACGACCTCGTCATCCTCTGACGGTGGCGGCTCGCGCCACCCCTAGCGAAGGCTGCGGAAGAACTCCCGGACGTCGCCGATGAGCAGGTCCGGAGCCTCCATGGCCGCGAAGTGGCCACCGCGCTCGAAGTCCGACCAGTGGACGATGTTGTTGCCCTGTTCGCCATACCGACGGATCGCGAGGTCGGTGGCGAACGCCGCGACCCCGACCGGGACGGTCGACGGCGCGCGGCCCCACTGCGCCGGAGCGTGCATGTTCTCGTAGTACAGCCGGGCAGCCGACGTAGCCGTGCCGGTGATCCAGTAGAACATCACGTTCGTCAGGATCTGGTCGCGGCTCAGGGCCCGCTCGATCGGTCCGTCCACCCACTCAGCCATCCGGTCGACGGCCCAGGCCAGCTGGCCCACCGGCGAGTCGGCGAGCGCATAGCCGATCGTCTGCGGTCGAGTCGCCTGCATCTGGAAGTAGGCGTTCCCCTCCGAGAGGAACTTCTCCTTCCGGGCGAGCCGCGCTCGCTCGGCGTCGCTGAAGGTGGCGAGCTCGTCCTCCGAGACGGGTCCCCAGGGGATGAACCCGACCGTCGCGGCATTGACGTGGATGCCGGCCACGTGCTCGGGGTCGGCGTGGCCGAGCTCGGGCCCGAGCAGGGCCCCCTGGTCACCGCCCTGGACGCCGTACCGCTCGTAGCCGAGGCGCCGCATCAGCTCCGCGAAGGCCCCCGCCGACCGGGCGATCGACCAGCCGCGCTCGCGCGTCGGTCCGGAGAAGCCGAAGCCGGGCAGCGCCGGGATGACGACGTCGAAGGCGTCCGCAGGGTGGCCGCCGTGGGCCCGTGGGTCGGTCAGCGGGCCGATGACCTCGAGGAACTCGGCGACCGACCCCGGCCAACCGTGGACGAGCAGGAGCGGGAGGGCGTCCGGCTCGGGCGAGCGGACGTGGAGGAAGTGGATCGACTGCCCGTCGATCTCGGTCGTGAACTGCGGCACGGAGTTCAGCCGCGCCTCCTGTGCCCGCCAGTCGTAGTCGGAGTGCCAGAAGTCGACGAGGCTGCGAACGAAGGCGAGCGGGACGCCGTGGTCCCACCCCGACTCGGGCAGCTCGTCGGGCCACCGCGTCCGCGCCAATCGCTCCCGAAGGTCATCGAGGTCGGCCTGGGGGACGTCGATGGTGAAGGGTCGAACGCCCGGGTGGGTGGCGGTCGAGGTGCGGGTCTGCGTGGGCGTCTCGGCTTGGGCAGCCATCTCATCTCCTGTCTCGATATGACAATATGTTGTCATGATGACGAGCCTACGAATTCGACAACATGTTGTCAACACTCTGTGGATGAGTCACGGTGGCCGCTGACGAGACGGTCCGGCCGGCACGGACCCCGGCCGGCGACGCGTTCACCGACCTCGTCCTCGAGGTGGCCCGGCTCGGCGGCATCTTCACGGCCGCCGGCGAGTCGCTGGCCCGGGCCCATGGCCAGACCTTGGCGCGCTGGGTGATCCTCGATGCGATCGAGGACCAGCCGTCGACCGTCGCCCAGATCGCCCGACGGCGGGGAATCGCCCGCCAAGCCGTGCAACGGGTCGCCGACCTGCTCGAGCGCGACGGCCTCGTCGCATACGAGCCGAACCCGAACCACCTCCGGGCGAAGCTCCTGCGCCCCACCCCCAAGGGCCGGGAGATCCTGCGCAGGATCTCGATCGACCAGAAGGCGTGGTCGGACGAGCACGGGAAGGCCCTCGGTCGCGCCGAGCTCG
>DASUQN010000398.1:0-5189 GCA_036280515.1 Intrasporangium sp.
CTTAAAATCGCCCAAGTCAGGGTTCGAATCCCTGCGGGGGTACCGGCGTTCGCGGTCGGCTCGCATCCTGCTCCGCTTCCCGGAGCAGAATACGAGTCCGCACCCCCACAGGCTGCCAACAAAGGGTCTGCTCCGCACTCGCATCTTGCTCCGTTTCCCGGAGCAGGATGCGAGTCCGCGACGGCACCTACGGCCTTGCAGGGGTCGGGTCGGAGTGCGGCGAGCGGCCCTCCGATCACGCGATGGACAGGGCGATGCCGTCGAGGATGTCGTGCTCGGACGTGATGGCCTCGGCCACCCCCGCCGTATCGGAGACTCGCTCGAGGACCCGTCGCCAGACGAGGGCTCCGGCGCCGATGACGTCGACCCGGCCCGGGTGCATGTACGGCAGCGCCGCACGCTCGGCCCGAGTCATGCTGAGCAGCTCCGTGCATGCCCGTGTCAGCTGCTCGACCGGCAGCTGCGACAGGTGGATCGCAGCCGGGTCGTAGCGGGGCAGGCGCAGCGCGTGTGCGGTGATCGTCGTGACGCTCCCGGCAAGGCCGACGAGCGCACGCACCCCGGCCAGCGGCACCGTGGCCGATGCCTCCTCGATGGCGCGATCCACGTCGGCCGTGGCGGCGGCTACCTCGTCCGGTGTCGGCGGGTCCGTGTGGAGATGGCGCTCGGTCATCCGCACGCAGCCGACATCGACCGACCTGGCCGCTTCGAGGTGGCTGGTGCCCCGGACGAACTCGGTCGACCCTCCCCCGATGTCGACCACGAGGTAGGGACCGGCCACGCCATGCGCGGCCAGGCCTCCGGTGGCTCCGCTGAACGACAGGCTCGCCTCCTCGTCCCCGCTGACGACCTCTGGGACGACGTCGGCGCCCCAGAGGTCGTGGAAGGCGGACCGGACGCCCTCGACGAAGGTTGCCGCGTTGCGGGCGTCGCGGGAGGCGGAGGTGGCCACGAAACGCACACGGGACGCTCCGAGCTGACGGCACTCAGCGGCATACGTCCTCGTCATGTCCAGCGTGCGCTTCATCGACTCGTCCGAGATGACGCCGGTGCGATCGACGCCGTGGCCCAGGCGCACGATCTCCATCCGGCGCCGGACGTCGACGAGCGTCTTGCTCGCGGCGTCGATGTCGGCGACGAGGAGGCGGATGGAGTTCGTGCCGCAGTCGACGGCACCGACCCGCACGTGGTCGTCACTCATGGTCGCTGCCCCTGCGCTCGGCCTCCGCGTCCTCTGACGCGTGGATCGCGGCGCACGACGTCGGCACCCACCAGTCGGGGAGCATGGCGAGCGCCTCGTCGCCGAGCACGTTGACCCCCCGCCCGGCGGCGAGGGAGTGCGCCACGAGGACGTGGAGGCACTTGACCCTGGTCGGCATCCCGCCCGCCGACACGCCCGCGATCTCGGGGACCTCGCCGAGCTCGGCCCGCTTGGCCAGGTAGTGCTCATGGGCCCGCTCATAGGCCGCGCGGAGCTCGCGATCCTCGGCGAGGCGGGCAGTCATCTCCTTCATGACTCCCCCGGTCTCGAGGGTGCTGATCGCTCCGGTGAGCCGTGGGCAGGTGGCGTAGTACGTGGTGGGGAAGGGCGTGCCGTCCGGCAGGCGCGGCTCGGTCCGCACGACGTCCGGCTCGCCGCAGAAGCACCGATGGGCCACTTCGGCCACGCCGCGCGGCGGTCGTCCGAGCTGCCGTTCGACGGCGACGAGATCCGTGGGGTCGACGGCGCGCGGGGTGGCCCTGTGCCCCGGCTCCGGCCCCGTCATCGGGACAGCCCGGCGGTGGGTCGGTCGGCGATCTGGATGGACTGCCACACCTTGCCGTACCACGGTGCCGAGTCGTTGGCCATCGGCGCCGCGACGACCGGCTCCTGCTCGGACTGCTCCTTCGAGCGCTGGCTCTCGAGACCGGTGACCGAGTAGGCCCGGTCACCGACGCGGACGAACCGCAAACGCTCGCGGGCCTGCTCCTCGATGTACCGCGGGTCCTCCCAGAGGGCAGCCTGCTTCTTCAGCTCCTCCACGGTGAGCCGCTGGCGCTCCACCCTCTCCTGGAGGGCGACCGTGTCGTTGCTCTGCTGGATGACCGACCGAAGCGTCGGCACCAGAGTCACCGCCAGCATGACGACGATGCCCAGCAGGATCGCGCCGCGCACCCACGTCGTCGACTGGGACGGAGGCTCGGGCGGCCTCGTGCGGGCCCGGGCTGCGTGTGCCGGCCGCTCGCTGCCCTGCTTGGGGCGGCCCGTGGTGCGCGTCGGTCCCTGGCGCGACCGCCCGCCGCCCGCTGGACCGCGACGCACCCGTTGGGCCCGCTGGCGGTCGGGGCCGCCCGAGCGGGACGGGGTGCTCGGGGTGCGGTCTGGCATCAGGTCACCACGTCGGAGGGCCGGCGTCTCAGCCCTCGTACCTGGACGCGTCGAAGCGCGGGAAGGCGCCGGCCCCCGCGTAGACGCCGGCGTCGTCCAGCTCCTCCTCGATGCGCAGCAGCTGGTTGTACTTGGCCACCCGCTCCGAGCGCGCCGGCGCGCCCGTCTTGATCTGGCCGCAGTTCGTCGCGACGGCGAGGTCGGCGATCGTGACGTCCTCGGTCTCACCGGACCGGTGGCTCATCATGCAGCGGTAGCCGTTGCTCTGGGCCAGGGCGACGGCGTCGAGCGTCTCGGTCAGCGTGCCGATCTGGTTGACCTTGACGAGCAACGCGTTGGCGGTCCGGGTCGAGATTCCCCGGGCGAGGCGCTCCGGGTTGGTCACGAACAGGTCGTCCCCGACGAGCTGCACCCGGTCGCCGAGGCGCTCCGTGATGGCCTTCCAGCCGTCCCAGTCCTCCTCGTTGAGCGGGTCCTCGATGGAGACGAGCGGGTAGGAGTCGACGAGGTCGGCGTAGTAGTCGATCATCTCGCCGGCCGACTTGCCCGCCCCTTCGAACTCGTAGGAGCCGTCCTTGTGGAACTCGGACGCGGCCACGTCGAGGGCCAGCGCGACGTCCTTGCCCGGCACGTAGCCGGCGGCGGTGATCGCCTCGACGATCATGTCGAGGGCCGCACGGTTGGAGTCGAGGTTCGGGGCAAAGCCGCCCTCGTCGCCGAGGCCGGTGGCCAGCCCGCGGTCCTGGAGCACCTTCTTGAGCGAGTGGTAGACCTCGGTCCCCCAGCGCAGCGCCTCCCGGAAGCTCGGCGCCCCGATCGGGGCGACCATGAACTCCTGGATGTCGACGTTGGTGTCAGCGTGCGAGCCACCGTTGAGGATGTTCATCATCGGCACCGGAAGGACGTGCGCATTTGGGCCGCCGATGTACCGGAAGAGCGGGAGACCCGCCGACTCGGCCGCGGCGTGGGCCACGGCGAGGGAGACGCCGAGGATCGCGTTGGCCCCCAGGTTCTGTTTGTTGGCAGACCCGTCAAGAGCCTTCATCTCCGCGTCGACGAGTCGCTGCTCGCTCGCGTCGAAGCCGACCAGGCCCGGGTTGATCTGCTCGATGACGGCATCCACCGCCTGCTCGACACCCTTGCCGAGGTAGCGCCCCTTGTCCCCATCGCGTCGCTCGGAGGCCTCGAAGGCCCCGGTCGAGGCGCCCGACGGCACGGCTGCGCGCGCGAACGTCCCGTCGTCGAGACGGATCTCGACCTCGACGGTGGGGTTGCCGCGCGAGTCGAGGATCTCGCGGGCGCCAATCTCCTCAATGGTGGCCACTCTTGCTCCTGTGGTCGGTCGAACCGGTCGGGCGCGTACGTGCCGAGCGTAGCCCGTTGCCCTGCGCCGCTCGATGACCGACCCGGCACTGGAGCGGTCACGAAAGGGGGATCGACCTTCCTCCCAGATCCGTGAAGAAACGCTCACGATCGGGGTGGACACCGAGGGATGGATGTCCATTTCCCGGTTCTGCCACGCGACGTCACCGGATCACGTCATACTCTGAGGGTCGTCGCGGGGGACGTGCGTCCAGTCAGGGCAGGCGCGCAAGCGCCAGGGGTGGGGAGATTTCTGGAACATGGTCCAGTCCGTGCACGAGGCTGACTTGCGGATGCTTGCTGTCGCCGCGCGGCCGGTCGTCCAGCCACGCACCGAGCGGACCAAGAGCATCCGGCTCTTTCAGCTGGGCATCGCGGGCGGGGACCTCGCCGTCATCGCCGTGGCGACGGCCCTCGCCGCCATCGGCAGATACCGACTCGACATCTTCCGCGAGTCCGCGGACGTCACCGAGGTGGCCCAGTCGGTCGGTCCGTGGGTCGTGCTCGGCTGGATGCTCGTCAATCACGCCGTCGGCACGTACCGACACGGACACCTCGGCGTCGGGACGACGGAGTACGCGAAAGTCCTTGCGGCTGCGGGCTTCACGGGCGGGGCGATCGGCATCATCAGCTACCTGACGAAGTTCAACCTCTCGCGCGGGTTCTTCGTCCTCCTGTTCGTCTTCGGTGTCCCGCTGCTGCTCCTGTGGCGCTGGACGGCCCGCCGAATCGTCCATCGCCTCCACTTGCGTGGCCACCTCGTGACGAAGGTGCTCATCGCGGGGTCCGCCCAGCACGTCGACGAGGTCGCGGCGGTCCTCGATCGCGAGTCGTGGCTGGGCTACCGGATCATCGGCGCCCTCCTGCCGCAGCCCGACGAGGTCGAGGTGACCCCGCGAGGGGTGCCGGTGGTGGGCCTCAGCACCGAGACCGCACTGGCGACGCGCGAGAACGCCGCCGACCTCATCGTCTTCACCGAGGGAGCCTTCGGGTCGTCGACCGACTTCCGCCGCATCGCCTGGGACCTCGAGGGCCATCACGTGCAGATGGCCGTCGTGCCGAGCCTCAGCGACATCTCGTCCGGCCGCGTGATGATGCGTCCCGTCGGCGGCCTCCCCCTCGTCCACGTCGAGCCACCGCAGAGCCTCGGGGCCAGCCGTGGCCTGAAGCGAGCCTTCGATGCCATCGGCGCGGCGGTGTGCCTGGTCATCCTCGGACCTCTCATGCTCGCCGTTGCGGCCGCCATCAGGCTGCAGGACCGCGGCCCGATCCTGTTCCGCCAGACGCGGGTTGGCAGGGACGGCGAGCTCTTCGAGTGCCTGAAGTTCCGCAGCATGGTGGTGGACGCCGAGGCGCAGCTGTCCGCCGTCACACACCTGAACCAGAACGCCGACGGCGTGCTCTTCAAGGCCCAACAGGATCCCAGGATCACGCGCGTCGGCCGGTTCATCCGCCGGTA
>DASUQN010000399.1:0-3249 GCA_036280515.1 Intrasporangium sp.
GGCGACGATCTCCGGCTCCACCAGGTGCAGCTGACCGACGAGGAACTCACGGAACATGGCGTGGCAGCGGTACCACTGCCGGTTCCGGTCCACGGCGAAGACGAACTGGGTGGATGCTTCCAGGCCTCGGAGACGTGACTGCGAGTCGTGCCGACCGAGCACGGCGTCACACAGTGGGCCCGACAGCAGGTCGAGCACCGAGGTGCGTCTGAGCAGCTCCCGGACGTCCTCGTCGAGCTTCGAGAGAGTCTCCCGGTACAAGTAGTCGGCGATGTACCGGTCCTCCCCCGAGATCTGCGCAATCGATTCCGGGCGGTCGCGCGCGACGAGTGCCGACAGGTAGAGGCCGGCCGGCCAGCCTTCGGTTCGTGAGACCAGGTCCTCGGCATCGTCTTCACTCAGGTCCACGCCCGCCGTCCCGAAGACCTGTTTCGCACCGGTTGCGCCGAAGGCCAGGTCACTCCGCGTGAGCTCCATGGCATCTCCGGAGGCGCGAAGGCGGGGCAGGTGCGGCTGCTCGTCGCGGCTCGCCGTGACCAGCTGCGAGCCGGCCGGGATCGCGGAGGCGACCAGGCCGAGCACGTCGTGGGTGGCCGGCGACCGAAGCTCGTGGAGGTCGTCGAGCATGAGCACGAACGGCATCGGACTGGCGTTCACGACGGTCGCCAGCAGGGGCGCCGCCCGCCCGAGGGCGGAGAACCCGACGGCAGCCATGTCGGCCACGACGTCGGGGCGGTGCTGCGTGGCACGGACGTACGCGGTGGCGAGCAGGGTGAGCAGAACGGCGGCATCGTCGTCCAGCCGATCCAGCGACACCCACGCGACCTGGCGCTCCTCCACCTGCGCCCACTGCGCGAGGAGCGTCGACTTCCCGTATCCAGGTGGGGCCGTCACGCCCACGATCCGGCTGGAGCTCGTGACGGTGGCGTCGATGAGAGCCCGACGGCTCACCATTCCTACGGCTGTCGGCGGAACGCGAAGCTTGGCATCGATCAACATGCGGTCGAGATCCGCTGGAGCCGCACGCTCTCCCCGGCCCACGGACATGCGGCAATGCTAGCCCTGCGAGCTCGCGACGCGGGGAGGCTGCTGCGCGTCCTACCTTCGACTACCTATCGACGTCTCTGCGCTGTCGCGGGAGCGGTCGGCCACCCAGATGCCCTCGATCTGCAGGCCGTGTGAGTCAAGCAGCGCCACCAGCTCGGCGAGATCGCTCTCCGTCTCAGTGCAGATCGTGGTGCACGTGTGCGAGTCCACGACGGTGCTCGGTCGGAGCGCCCAACGCAGGACAGGGCCCAGCCGGCCCGCGATCGTGAGCTCGAACTGCGTCGCCGCCCCGTGTTCGTGCCGAGTCATGGTTCATCGACCCCCGGGTCCTCCGTGCTGCCGGTGGAGAGCCGTCTCACCTCCACGACGTCGAGCCCGTACGCGCGGAGCTTCACCAGGAATCCGTGCAGCTCCGCCTGGTCTCGGAAGTGACCACGAAGCGAGGTCCGTAGCTCTCGGATCGTGACGTCGACGGGGGCCAGCTGCTCGAGCACCGCGTCGGGGACGCTGCCCGTGATGCGGACTTCGAACACCTGGTCGCCAGTGGCGTGGCCGGGGCCTCTGGCCCCGGTGTCCTCGGACGATTGCCCCTCCATCATCGTCAGCCATCCCTCTCACATGCCCGTCGGGGCTCGGCATCTGTCGGAAGTCTGGCTGGAACGCGGGCATCGATCATCGTCAGATGCAGACGAGTTGAGGCGGGTACAGGAACCGGCCTCTCGGGACCCGCACTTCGTCCTCGGCGGATGAGGGAAGCCCGGCGTCGGACTCCTAACGTGGCCAGCACCTGACCACACGGCAGCGATACCTGTCGAGGAGAGGACTGGTCGTCATGGACGAGGTCGAGCTGGGACCGATCAGCTATCTGGTCGTCGAGTTCCCGGGAGCCAAGCTCACCGGGAAAGGCATGGAGGAGCTCCTTCGCCTCACGGACCAGGGCATCGTCCGCGTCCTGGATCTCGTGTTCGTCATGAAGGAAGCCGACGGGACCGTGACCCTCATCGAGGTGACCGACCTCGACCACGACGGCACGCTCGACCTCGCGGTCTTCCAGGGGGCCTCGTCGGACCTGCTCGGTGCCGACGACCTCGCGGAGGCGGGCCAGGCGATCGAGCCGAACAACGCGGCCGCCATCTTGCTCTTCGCGAACACCTGGGCCGCCCCGTTCGTCCGTGGTCTGAGGCAGAGCGGCGCCCAGCTCGTGGCGAGCGGGTACGTGCCCCTCGACCGAGTCGCAGAGGCCCTCGAGATTGCCGAGGCAAAGGGCTGAGACCGTAGCCCACCCACGACAGAAGGGAACCCGACCATGCCAGGACTGATCAGAGGCGTTGCCCGTACGGCGGCCATCGCGGGGACGGCGACCGCCGTCTCCAACCGGGTGTCGCGCCGGCAGGCCGAGAGATGGGCGGCCGAGGCACCTCCGCAGGCCCCTCCACCGCAGATG
Organism: Intrasporangium sp.; assembly: GCA_036280515.1. Lineage (GTDB taxonomy): Bacteria > Actinomycetota > Actinomycetes > Actinomycetales > Dermatophilaceae > Intrasporangium. The sequence continues at coordinate 2,492 of DASUQN010000399.1, forward strand.
GCGCCCCCCGCAGCTCCACCAGCCGCGAGCACACCGGACCCGATCGCCCTGCTGACGGACCTGGGACGTCTCCACGAAGCGGGCACGCTCACGGACGAGGAGTTCGCCGCGCAGAAGGCCAAGATCCTCGGTCAGCTGTAAGGCTTCTCGCGAGCAGCCCGCCCGCGAGGCCGTGCATCACCACGGACAGCACGACGGTGAGCGCGATCGCCGCCACCAGTTCCCTGCCTTGCTCATGAAGGTTCTCGAGGACGATCAAGGCGAAGATGACGGAGGGAAGGCCGCGCGCTCCGAACAAGCCGATCACCATGACCTCGGCGCGCTCCAGTCCGGACCCGACGAGTGAGAGCGCGATCGGCAACAGGCGCACCAGTGTCAGGCTCAGCAGCGCGAAGGTGAAGACGCGCCAGTCGGTCCACTGCCCCATCGTCGGCAGCGCGAGCGCGCCGAAGACCAGCCAGGTCAGCATCGACGCGAGGCTCGACGTCTCCTTCACGTAGTCGATCTCACGAGCCTTCGTCAGCCGCGTGGTCCAGCTGAACAGGAGGCCCGCTACGAACGCGGCGACGAACCCGTTGCTGTCGACGACGAGCGCGGTCGAGAACGCGAGCAGCGCCAAGGAGAGCAGCGTGACCCCGACGAGGTCCTCCTTCAGCCACCCGTGGCGCCGGGCCTCGCGCACCAAGCCTCCTCCGACCGCCCCGACCACGGCTCCCACCAGCGCACCGACGAGCAGGTCCACCACTGCGCGTCCAGGG
>DASUQN010000400.1:0-2641 GCA_036280515.1 Intrasporangium sp.
TGACGGTAGCGTGATGCCCCGTGAGTCAGCCTGCCAGCGCCCCCATCACCATCCGGGACATCAGCGACGAGGAGCACCTGCGGTGGCTCCGCCAGCAGCGGTCGGCGAGCTTCCTCCAGACCCCCGCCTGGGGACTGGTCAAGACTGACTGGCGGGCCGAGTCCGTGGGTTGGTTCGAGGGCGATGTCATGGTAGGGGCAGCGCTCGTCCTGCACCGCAGCCTGCCGAAGCTCGGGCATTCGCTGGCCTACGTCCCGGAGGGTGATGGGGGCGCTGGCAGGCTGACTCACGGGGGATCACGCTACCGTCAAGGGATGGCGAAGCTGACTCCGTACATCTGTGTCGCCGACGCCCGGGCCGCCATCGACTTCTACGCCCGGGCGTTCGACGCCGTCGTGTCCTACGAGCCCATCGTCATGCCGGACGGGCGAGTGGGGCATGCCGAGATCTCCATCGACGGCGCGCGCCTCATGCTGTCGGATCCCTTCGCGGAGGTCGGCGTGGAGGCTGCGGACGAGGCGCGCGGTGCTGCAGTGACCCTGCACCTGCAGACTGACGACGTCGACGCCTTGGCCCAGAAGGCGGTCGGGGCCGGTGCGCGCCTCGACCGCGGCCCCGAGGACGCGGGCGTCGGGCGAGTCGCCGTGCTGCGCGATCCCTTCGGCCACCGCTGGTTCCTCAACGACGAGTCGCCCGCCTGATCGAGTGTGCAGCTTCTGCGTGTCGCGCACGCGGGCGCGGAGTGCGGCCAGGCCTAGAAATTGCACACTCGATGAACTCGGTCGAGGGCACGGTGCGGACGCTGGCAGAATGGTGGGGTAGCCAGGCCGCTGACGAAGTGCGGCAAGAGGAAGGAACCTGCCGTGATCGTCGCCACCGGGATCGAGTTGCGTGCCGGGCCACGCCTCCTGCTCGAGGACGCGAGCTTCCGCATCGACACAGGCGACCGCATCGGGCTCGTCGGACGCAACGGCGCCGGCAAGACGACCCTGACCAAGGTCCTGGCGGGGGAGGCGCAGCCCGCGGCAGGAACGGTGACCCGTACCGGGGCCGTCGGCTACCTGCCCCAGGACCCGCGCACCGGGGACCTCGAGATCCTGGCCCGCGACCGCATCCTGTCGGCCCGTGGACTCGACGAGATCGTACGTCGGCGGGCGCGTGCCGAGGAGCGGATGGCGAGCGACGAGGAGGCCGTGCGCGAGAAGGCCATGGCTCAGTACGCGCGGCTCGAGGTCGACTTCGAGGCAGCCGGTGGCTACGCCGCGGAGTCCGAGGCAGCAGCCATCGCGGGCGCCCTCGGGCTCGAGGAGCGGATCCTGACGCAGTCACTGCGGACGCTCTCCGGCGGCCAGCGCCGAAGGGTGGAACTGTCGCGAATCCTCTTCTCCGGCAACGAGACCCTGCTGCTCGACGAGCCGACGAACCACCTCGACGCCGACTCCATCGTGTGGCTCCGCGAGTACCTGCGCGGCTACAAGGGTGGGCTCATCGTCATCAGCCACGATGTCGAGATGCTCGATGAGGTGGTCAACAAGGTCTATCACCTCGACGCCAACCGGTCCGCGCTCGACGTCTACAACATGGGGTGGAAGACCTACCTCCAACAGCGGGAGACGGACGAGCGCCGCCGGAAGCGTGAGCTCGCCAACGCGCAGAAGAAGGCAAGTGCCCTGCTCGCTCAGGCGGACAAGATGCGGGCCAAGGCGACCAAGGCGACGGCGGCGCAGAACATGGCGAAGCGGGCCGAGCGACTCCTGGCGGGGGTCGAGGGGGAGCGGACCCAGGACAAGGTGGCCAAGCTGCGCTTCCCGAAGCCGGCACCGTGCGGCAAGACGCCGCTGCGGGCGTCGGGTCTGTCGCGGTCGTACGGCTCGCTCGAGGTCTTCACCGACGTCGACCTGGCGATCGACCGGGGCAGCAAGGTCGTCGTGCTCGGCCTCAACGGTGCCGGGAAGACAACCCTGCTCCGGATGCTCGCGGGGGTCGACGACCCCGACACGGGGCAGGTGGAGCCGGGTCACGGGCTCAAGCTCGGCTACTACGCCCAGGAGCACGAGAACCTCGACCTCGACCGCACTGTCCTCGAGAACATGAAGTCGACCGCGCAACAGCTGGGGGAGACCGACGTCCGCAAGGTGCTCGGCTCCTTCCTCTTCTCGGGCGACGACGTCGAGAAACCGGCAGGCGTCCTCTCCGGCGGGGAGAAGACGCGTCTGTCGCTCGCGCTCCTGGTCGTCTCTTCTGCGAACGTGTTGCTCCTCGACGAACCGACGAACAACCTCGACCCGGCCTCCCGCGCGGAGATACTGGGCGCCCTGTCGACCTACGAGGGCGCCGTCGTCCTCGTGACGCACGACGAGGGTGCGGTCGATGCCCTCGAGCCGGAGCGCATCCTGCTGCTTCCCGACGGTGTCGAGGACCTCTGGGGACCGGACTACAAAGACCTCATCGCCCTGGCCTGAGCGACACGGGGGTCCCGTGATGGCGCTGGGCTGGTGCCACGTGCGTGGCACCTCGGCGGTGGGATCTGGCCGACAACGACGGCCTGTCAGCGCCCCAGTCAGGCGCGGAATCGCCCACATAAGAACATGTGATCATCCAGATAATGGATAGTTATTGTATCTGGATGGTCCCGTCGGGA
>DASUQN010000401.1:0-5078 GCA_036280515.1 Intrasporangium sp.
GGCAGGCCCACGACCATTACGCCCTCCGTGGCCACAGGAAAGGTGCGCAGTCTGGCCGGGTTCGCGATGAGTCGGTACGAACCGAGGCCGTCGACCATTCGCACCTGCTTGGCACGGTCGCTCAAACCGGCCTCCTGCAGCTGCTGCAGCTGCCTCGCGGTGAGCGACAGCCTCCTGCCGTTGGGTCCGGTCGCGGCACCGGCTGCCCCAGGCAAAGCGGTACTGGGTTGCTCAGGGAAGAAGGCGATGAGCCCTTCGTTGCCGGGGCCGCGGGGGCCCGGCCCGGTGTCCTCGTCACCCTGCAGTACCACCGAACGCCCGGAGGTCAGGATGCGCGTCACCGACTCGTGCAGCTGCTCGTCGAGCTGGGCGGTCATCTGCCGGTTGAGCGCGGTCAGGGTGAAGACCAGAGTCGCGACGCTGAGGAGCGTGAAGAGCACGAGCATCGAGGCGACGAGCTTTGTCCGCAGCGTCCACGACGAGGGTGGTCGCAGGTCTCCAGTCACGCGCTCGAACGCCTCCTTCGCGCGGTCAACCAGCGAAGGAGGCGGAGGCGGGGAAGAGGAGGTCTGGCCATCCCCGGATCCCGGAGTGCGTGGCGCGTGGACGGGCTCGGGGACCGTGACCTCAAACTGCTGGCTTGAGGACATAACCGGCACCTCGCATCGTGTGGATCATCGGATCCCGGCCGGCGTCGATCTTCTTGCGGAGGTAGGAGATGTAGAGCTCGACGACGTTGGCCTGGCCGCCGAAGTCGTAGTTCCAGACGCGGTCGAGGATCTGCGCCTTGGACAGGACCCGGCGTGGGTTGCGCATGAGGTAGCGCAGCAGCTCGAACTCGGTGGCGGTGAGGTGGATCTCCTCCCCCGCCCGACGCACCTCGTGGCTGTCCTCGTCGAGGGTGAGGTCCCCGACCACGAGGACCGAGTCGGTCAAGGAGACCGCCACGGTGGTCCGGCGCATGAGCGCCCGGACCCGAGCCACCACTTCCTCGAGGGAGAACGGCTTGGTCACGTAGTCGTCCCCACCGGCCGTCAGCCCCGAGACCCGGTCCTCGACCGCGTCCCTGGCCGTGAGGAAGAGCACGGGCACGCTGGGGTTCTCGGACCGCATCCTGCGCAGCACCTCGAGGCCGTTGAAGTCGGGGAGCATCATGTCGAGCACAACGGCATCCGGGTCGAACTCTCGCGCCGCGCGCACGGCGTCCATCCCAGAGCCCGCCGCCCGCACCTCCCAGCCCTCGTATCGCAGGGCCATCCCGAGCAGCTCAGTGAGGTTGGCCTCGTCGTCCACGACGAGGACCCGCACGGGCGAGCCGTCGAGGCGTTGGAGCTTGGGCGCGGCGGTCTTGCTGTCGTTGCTCATGGAATCAATGGAACGCGCGTGCCCTGTGGTTTGACCAGTACCTTCCTGTGCGATTCCTGTGGGCCTGCTGTCCAGCCGCGGCCGCTCGGCCCGAACGCCCCCCGTGGCTGCAGTGACATCCGTTGCCCGAGATGCCACGATCGGGCGGTGGCGAACCCACCCATCGGCCAGACCGACCAGCTCGACGACCACGACGAGCCCCACAGGGAGAGTCTGAGCACCCGGCTGAACTGGCTGCGCGCCGCCGTCCTCGGGGCCAACGACGGCATCGTGTCCACGGCGGGCGTTGTCGTCGGTGTGGCCGGAGCCACTGCGGACCGGGGGTCGATCATGATCGCCGGCATCGCCGCGCTCGTTGCGGGAGCGATCTCGATGGCGGCCGGGGAGTACGTCTCGGTGAGCACCCAACGCGACACGGAGCGGTCAGTGCTGCGACTCGAGCGCTGGGAGCTGCGGCAGGATCCCGAGGGCGAGCTCGAAGAGCTCACCCAGCTGTACCAGGCCAAGGGGATCAGCCGGCCGCTCGCCGAGCAGGTGGCGCGGGAGCTGACGGCGCATGACGCGCTCGGCGCCCACGCCGAGGCCGAGCTCGGCATCGACCCGAACGACCTGACGAACCCGTGGCACGCGGCGTGGGCGTCGATGGCCGCCTTCATCGCGGGCGCGCTCCTCCCGCTGCTGACCATCACGTTCAGTCCGGCCGCGCTGCGCACCTGGGTCACCGTCGCCAGCGTGTCCGTCGCCCTGGCCCTCACAGGCCTGGTGAGCGCCGAGCTCGGCCGCAGCCCGCGGCTGCGTGCGATGGTCCGCACCGTCTCCGGTGGCCTGCTGGCGATGGGGATCACCTACCTCATCGGCGCTCTCGTCGGGACTGCCCTCGTCTGACGCCGGCCCCCTCGAGCGAACAGTCGGCGCCGGGGTACCTCGTCCTCCGTGGCCACGTGCGTACGGTAAACTCGGTCTGTCCCAACAGCGTGGACGTCGGCAGTTCCGGCCACTCGGCCCCGACCGCAGCAGTCGCTGAGGTTGACACCCACGCCCGTGCGGACATCGGGATGGCAATGACCACCCGAACAGCCGGACCATGGCACGACCTCCCTCGGCGGGGGCCGCGCCCGCTGGACCGGCCTGCACATCGCATCACCAGGAGGAAGATGCCCACGCGAGTCCGTCACCGTTCGAGTGATGGTATTGACCGAGCTGCGAGCGCTGACAGCGCCAACAGCGCCGACCGCCTCAACGGTGCCGCACGTTCCTCCCGCGGGGGCAACCGGTCAACCCAGCGGGACGACGACCAGGCTCCCATCATCCCGATCCTCGCCCGTCGAGTGCGCGAGGTCGAGGCCCGAGTGGCCTCAAAGGGACGCGCCACCCCGACGAACCGGACGAAGTTCCAGGTCGTCGCACTGCTCATGCGCGCGGAGCGAGCCAGGGTGAAGGACGACTCCTCCATCTCGGCCGCCACGCGAGCCGACCTGCTCAAGCGGCTCGACGGCATCGCCGGCATCCTGGCCCAGATCGCCGCGCGGGACACCAGTCTGCTGGCCCTGCTCGACCCGGCAGCCAAGCCGGGCCCGGCCGCCCAGCAGATGCGCCGTGACTGGCTCCTCGAGTCGGGAGCCGAGCTCGCCCCCGAGGACCTCGTGATCACCCGGCGCGAGCCGGTCGCGCAGGTCATGCCTCCCGAGCTGGCGGCCAAACAGGTCACTCCCCCGACGGTTCCGGCGCGCACCCGTGCCAATCCCTTCCTCGCCCCGGACCTGTCGAAGACGAACCAGCAGGGCTACGTCGGGCGGCTGTCGAACTGGGAGCTGCTCGACCCGCTCTACCGCGCCTTCGAGCAGGGCTCCGGCGGCGAGGCCGCGACGATGAAGCTGCCGCCGACGCCGCGCATCGATCGCATCTCCCCACCCGGCTCGCAGCTCATGGTCCACCAGTCCCGCTTCCTGCAGGCGGTGCAGCAGGGGCATCGGACCTTCCTGCTCGCGGACGAGCCCGGCCTCGGCAAGACGGCGCAGTCCGTCCTTGCCGCCTCAGTGGCCAACGCCTACCCGATGCTCGCGGTCGTGCCCAACGTCGTGAAGATCAACTGGGCCCGCGAGGTCGAGCGCTGGAGTCCACAGCGCCGGGTCACGATCATCCACGGCGACGGTGAGGACGTCGACGCCTTTGCGGACGTCTTCGTCGTGAACTACGCGATCCTCGACCGCCATTTCGGCTGGCTGGCCAACTTCGGTTTCCGGTCGATGGTCGTCGACGAGGCGCACTTCATCAAGAACCTCCAGTCCCAGCGGTCGCAACAGGTCCTCGCCCTCGCTGACCGGCTCCGAGAGACGACGCCGGGTGGCAACCCGCTCCTCCTTGCCCTGACCGGGACGCCCCTGATCAACGACATCAAGGACTTCGACGCGATCTGGCGCTTCCTTGGCTGGATCAGGGACGGCAAGCCGGTCGCCGACATCGTCCGGCGACTCGACGAGACCGGCTACACCCCGATGGATCGGGCGTTCTACCCCGAAGCCCGACAGGCCGTCATCGACATGGGCATCGTCCGTCGGCGCAAGGTCGACGTCGCGAGCGACCTACCGGACAAGCGGATCGCTGACATCACGGTCGAGCTGGACGACGAGGCCGGACGCTCGATCGAGCGCGCCGAGCGGGCCCTGGGCGAGCGGCTCGCTCGTCGCTACCGGGCGCAGCTCGCCGAAGGACATGGGCACGAGGTCGACGGGGAGCCGGACGCGACCTTGATGCGCCGGGTCGCGATGGCCGAGCTCAAGGCAGCCTCGGGCGAGGGCACTGGGGAGAACGTCTTCGCCCTGGTGCGCCGCATCGGCCAGGCGAAGGCCGCACTCGCGGCTGACTACGCGGCCCAGCTGTCCCACTCGGTCGGCAAGGTGGTGTTCTTCGCCAAGCACCTCGACGTGATGGACAAGGCCGAGCAGGTGCTCGCCGAGGCGGGTCTCCGCACCATCTCGATCCGAGGAGACCAGACGGCGAAGCAGCGCCAGGACGCCGTCGACGCGTTCCAGAAGGACCCCGACGTGTCCGTCGCCGTCTGTTCGCTCCTCGCTGCGGGCGTCGGGGTCAACCTGCACGCCTCGTCCAACGTCGTCCTCGCCGAGCTCTCGTGGACCGCGGCCGAGCAGCAGCAGGCGATCGACAGGGTTCACCGGATCGGCCAGGACGAGCCGGTCACGGCATGGCGGATCCTGGCCGCTGGCACGGTGGACGCACGGATCGCCGAGCTGATCGACGCGAAGCAGGGGCTCGCCCTGCGGGCCCTCGACGGCAGTGACGTGGAGGTGGCCAGCACCGACACGGTCCAGCTCGACGCGCTCGTGACCCTGCTGCGCCAGGCCCTGAGCATCGCGTAACGGCCCTCTCACCGCGCGGGTTCAGTCGGGCGTCTGCGTCGACTCCCGGCGGGTCTTCTCGGGGCGCTCCGTGCGCTCGTCCGACTCCTCGAGGATCGCCTCCGCCTGCGCCTCGGCGTCATCGCTGCCGGCGGCCCGTTCCTCCGGCAGGAGCTCGGCCCGCTGGGCGATCGCGGACTCGTCAGGCTGCTCACTCATCCCCTGACCGTAGCAAGCGACACGGATGGGTCAGCGTCCTCGAGCGTCCCAGCCACGTACTCAGTCCACGAACGCTCGGCAGCCAGCTCAGCGGCATACGTCCTAACGGGGCTCCGCCCCAGCCCGACGAGTCGTGTG
>DASUQN010000402.1:0-2169 GCA_036280515.1 Intrasporangium sp.
GGCGTACCCCACGGGCGAGCGGAGTGCGAGGTATGTGTAGGGCTGCTCGAGGTCCGGGAAGTCCAAGGTGCTGACGAGCCGGACCGTCTCGAACGCGTCCTCGAGGGCCCGCTCGAGCGAGGGGCGCAAGTTTCGCAGGGCCGCCACATCGGGCATCCGGTAGAAGCCGCCGATCCGGACGTTGACCGGGTGGATCGAACGACCACCGACGGCCGTCATGAGGTCGTTGCCAGCCTTCTTGAGCCGCAGGCCCCGCTCGACGACCTCCTTGTGGTCCGCGGCCATCTCGATGGCGCTGTCGTAGCCGAGAAAGTCGGGCGCGTGGAGCAGGTGGATGTGCAGGGCGTGACTCTCCATCCACTCGCCGCAGTAAAGCAGTCGCCGCATGGCGCGGATCGCGTCGGTGACCTCGACCCCGCAGATCGACTCGATCGCCCAGCAGGAGGCCATCTGGTAAGCCACGGGGCAGATCCCGCAGATCCTCGCCGTGATGTCGGGGGGCTCGGTGTACCGCCGTCCGCGCAGGAAGGCCTCGTAGAACCGCGGCGGCTCGAAGATGTTGAGCTGGACGTCCTCCACGGCCCCGTCCCTGAAGGCGATCCGCATCCCACCTTCGCCCTCGACGCGGGCGAGCATGCCGACCTGGAGGGTCTGGCTACCGTCGCTGAGCCGGTGCGTCATGACGCATCACGACCTTCCGTCGCGGCTGCGGCCAGCCGCTCGCTCTCGGCGCGGAACGCCTCCGCGCCGGTGTTGAAGGTCCGATAGAGCCGCACGACGTCCGCCATCGGGAGACCTTGGGCGACAAGGCGGTCTGTCAGGCTGGGCAGGTTGGCGCTGTCCTGTGGACCAAAGCAGCCGTAGCAGCCACGGTTGAAGGACGGGCACAGGGCCCCGCACCCTGCCTGGGTCACCGGGCCGAGGCAGGGCGTGCCGCGGGCCACGGCCACGCACGTGTTCCCGCGGGACTTGCATTCCACGCAGACGCTGTACGTCGGGATCCGTGGCTTCCGGGTGGCGAGCGCGGCGGCGAGGAGCTCGAGCAGCTGACCCTTGTCGATCGGGCAGCCGCGCAGCTCGCCATCGACCCTGACGTGTGCGGCGATAGGCGTCGAGGTCGCGAGCGTCGAGATGTACTCCGGATGGGCGTAGACGATCGAGCGGTACTCGTCGACGTCTGCGACGTTGCGCAGGGCCTGGATGCCGCCGGCTGTCGCGCAGGCGCCGATGGTGACCAGGAGGGTCGACCGCTCGCGGATCTGCTGGATCCGCTCCGCATCATGCGGCGTCGTGACCGACCCCTCGACCAGCGAGAGGTCGTACGGTCCCTCGACGACCCCGCGCGTCGCCTCCGGGAAGTAGGCGATCGTGACGGCGTCGGCGATCGACAGCAGCTCGTCCTCGCAGTTGAGGATCGTCAGCTGGCAGCCGTCGCAGGACGCGAACTTCCACACCGCAAGGGTGGGCTTCTTGCTGGGTGTCAGCACGGGCTCTGCACGGGACATCGGCACATCGGACATGGCGGTCAGAGCTCCCACTTCGTCAGGAGGGGGGAGACGGTGTCGAGGTCGAAGACGGGACCATCGAGGCAGATGAAGTGCTCGCGCAGCTGGCAATGGCCGCACAGGCCGATCCCGCACCTCATGTTGCGCTCCATCGACAGGCGCACCTTCGTCCCGGAGACGCCGCGGTCACGCAGGCCAGCAGCGATGGCACGCATCATGATCTCGGGCCCGCACACGTGGGCCATGGTGTGCTGCGGGTCGAAGGCCGCCCGGGGCACGAGCTGGGTGACGAAGCCGACCCGGCCGGTCCAGCCGGACGAGCCGCTGTCGACCGTCAGCTCAACGGCGACGTCATGGTCCGTGGCCCAGGCGCGCAGGTCATCGCCGAAGAGGATGTCGTCCGGAGTGCGGGTGCCGTAGAGCAGGACGACGCGCCCGTAGGCCGCCCGCTCGCCCAAGGCCTCGAGGATGGCAGGGCGCAATGGGGCGAGCCCGATGCCGCCGGCGGCGAACACGAGGTCGCCGCCCTTGCCATCGGCTACGCCCCACCCGGTGCCGAAGGGGCCGCGGACGCCGAGGATGGCACCGGGCTCGGCGGCGCAGATCGACGCAGTCACCGATCCGACGTTGCGGATCGTGTGCTGGAGGACCTCCGGGTGCGCGG
>DASUQN010000403.1:0-2228 GCA_036280515.1 Intrasporangium sp.
CGTCATCGTGGGAGTGACCCCCGAGTCCGCTGCCAGCGTTTTCGCGCGCGTCGAGGAATTGGGAGGCGGCGTCTGGGTCGAGGAGCAGTTCGACGGAGGGATCGAGGCCCTGGTCGGCTTTGCTCCCAGCCCGCTCGGGACCGTGCTCACCGTCGGCGTCGGCGGCGTGCTCACCGAGGTCGTTGCCGACGTCGCCCTCCGAGTGCTGCCCGTGTCGCGGGACGAGATCGACGTGATGCTCGACGAGACGCGGCTCGGCGTGATGCTCGCCGGTGTCCGCGGCGCACCGGAAGCCGACCGTGAAGTGCTCGTCGACGTGGTGGCTCAGCTGTGCGACGTCGTCGATGGCTGGCCGTCCGGGTTCGAGCTGGACCTGAACCCCGTCACCGTGCTTCCCCGGGGGCGCGGGGTGCGCGTGCTCGACGCCGCCTACGTTGCGCCTCGAGGAGACTGATGGACATCAGCACGCTCGTGACCGATGCCGCCTCCCAGTTCGGCGATCGCATCGCCATCGAGGCGGACGACGCGACCCTGACCTTCGCGGAAGTGGCTGACCGCGTGACCCGCATCGCGAACGGCCTCACCGCCCTGGGACTCAGCCACGGCGACAGGGTCCTTGACCTGCAGACGAACTCAGCGGCATACGTCATCACTGATCTCGCCATCCGCTCTGGGGGATTCGTCCGTGCGGCCCTCAACCACCGTCTCCACCCCAGCGACTGGGAGCGGATCGCCCGCGACTCCGGAGCGCGCGGACTCATTGTCGATGCGGCCCACCTCGAGAAGGCGGAGGGCGTCCGCGACCTCGTCGACGTGGTCGTCATGGTCGGTGAGGCGCCGGGACAGGTCACGCTCGACGGGCTCCTCGGGGCGGCCCCGACCACCCCGCTGATCCCGTGTGACCCAGACGACCTCTGCGGGCTGCACTACTCCAGCGGCACCACGGGGCATCCCAAGGGTGCGATGCGGACGCACCGCAACTGGATGGCCTCCGTCGCCAACATGACCCACGACGTCCTCGGCGGGACGCCTCACCCGGACACGGACTGCTACGTCCACGCGGGGCCGGTGACGCACACGTCGGGCCTGTTCATCCTGCCGTTCCTCGTCGCAGGTGCCCGCCAGATCGTGCTGCCCTCGTGGGACCCGGAGACGTTCGTCGATGCGGTGCGCCGTCGCGGGGCGACCCACACGGCGCTGGTGCCGACGATGGTCGCGAGGCTGCTTGCCGTTGAAGGGGTTTCGCGCGACACTCTCACGAGGCTGAAGATGCTCGGCTATGCCGGAGCGCCGATGCCGCCGGAGCAGATGCGCCAGGCCTACGAGCGGCTCACGCCGAACCTCGTCCAGTACTACGGGCTCGTCGAGGCGATCCCGCCCGTGACGGTGCTCGACGCGGAGCTCCACCGTCGCGGCCTCGAGGGTGAGCCGGACCTGCTGACCTCCGCCGGGCGGCCTGCCGTCGGGGTGGAGATCGCGATCGTCGACGAGGCCGGCGAGCCGGTGGGGACGGGCGAGAACGGCGAGGTCGTCACCCTGGGTGAGCACGTCATGTCGGGCTACTGGAACACGGAGCACCGTGAGGACCTCGGCAAGACTGTCGTGGACGGTTGGCTGCACACCGGCGACCTCGGCCGGATCGATGGTGAGGGCAACCTCTGGCTCGTCGACCGCAAGGGCGACCTCATCATCTCGGGCGGGTACAACATCTACCCGCGCGAGGTCGAGGACGTCGTGGCCGAGGTGCCCGGCGTCGCCGAGGTGGCCGTCGTCGGGGTCGCCGATCCGGAGTGGGGCCAGCGGGTCGTCGCCCTCGTGACGGGCGCGCCGGGTGCGTCGGTCGACGTCGCGGCTGTGCTCGAGCACTGTGGAGCGCGGCTGGCGTCCTACAAGAAGCCGAAGGAGGTCCGGGTCGTGGAGTCCTTCCCGATCGGGTCGACGGGGAAGATCGCGAAGAAGGCCCTGCGAGCCCAGCTCGAGGCCGAGGCGGCGCGCTGATGGGTGCACTGAGCGGTGAGGCGCCGCGACTGCGGGCGGACTATGCCCCCGAAGGCGCAGAGCGTCCCGGTGAGTTTCCTTACACGCGAGGGGTCTCCGCTGAGCCGAAGCCCTGGATCATGGGGCAGTACGCCGGGTTCGGGACGCCGCGTGAGTCGAACGAGCGCTTCCGGAAGCTGCTCGACGCCGGCCTGACGGGCTTCTCGGTCGCGATGGACCTGCCGACGCAG
>DASUQN010000404.1:0-10541 GCA_036280515.1 Intrasporangium sp.
GCCGCGTGGGCCGGCGCCTCCAATGCCTTCTATGGCCGCAACTGTGGCTCGCCGCAGGACACCCACACGGTCGGCCTCGGCGCCATGAAGAAGGGCGTGCGCGTCGACGGCGTCAAGCTCCGGGTCAACCGCGGGCTCATCGTCCTCAACGACCTCGACTCCGGTGACGTCTGGGACATCGACCGCGACCGGGTCAAGATCGACAACTGGAACTCGGTCATCCCCCCGCCGCAGGTCGACGACAAGAACAAGGAGAAGGACGAGAACCTCATCGACGACGAGGTCGACAAGACCCCGCCGAAGGCCCAACCGGACCAGATGAAGGTCCGTTCGGGACGCACGTCGACCCTGCACGTGCTCGACAACGACACCGACTCGCAGGGCTCGATCCTCGCGATCAGCCCCGGAGACGTCGGAACCCCGTCCATTGCCGACGTCACCACGAGCGCCTCGGCCGACGGTCAGACCGTGCAGGTCACGGTGCCCGAGGAACCGGGAGCCGACAGGTTCACCTTCGAATACACGGTCAACAACGGCACGACCGCCAAGAACGGGCGGGCCACGGCGAAGGTCACCGTCACGATCGTCGGTCCGGACGAGAACACCGCGCCGAAGCTGCGCGCCGGCAGTGCCAAGCTCGCAAAGGCCAGCTACCCGGTCGCCCGCAACGCGACGGTGAAGGTCGGGGTCATCGCCGACTGGCGTGATGCGGAGAACGACCCGCTGCAGGTCTCGCCGGTCGACCGGGCCGCGACCGGGGTCGACGGGGCCGGGGCCCTCATCGTGCGGGCCCTCGGCAAGAAGGGCGACCAGGAGGTCGAGTACGAGGTCAGCGACAGCAACGGCGGCGTGACCACGTCAGCCATCACCGTCCAGGTGCTCGGCGACGACGACCGCGCCGTAGCCCCGAGAACCCAGCCAGACGTCCTGCGTGGTGTCGTCGGCAAGCCGGTGCAGCTCCAGCCCCTCGGCAACGACATCCCGGGCGCCGACCCGACGGACCCGGAAGCTCGCCTGCGCCTCGCCTCGGAGGTCAAGGGACCGGGGCAGCTGACCATCGACACGAACACCGACACCGGCGTCCTCACGGTGACCGGGGCGACGCCGGGAACGTCAACCATCACGTATGCCGCTCAGTCGGGTTCCGGGGTCAGCGTCGGTCGCGTGCGGGTGGACATCCTGCCCGACCCCGACAAGGAGCTGCCACCCGTCGCGTCACCCGACTCGGCGGTGGTCCGTGGGCAGACCCCGATCATCGCGGACGTGCTGTCCAACGACTACAGCCCGCGCAGCGACGTCCTCGTCGTCCAGCGGGTCGTGACGGACAACGCGTGGCTGCGGGTCAGCGTTGTCCAGGGCCGCTGGGTGCGGGTCGAGGCGACGGCGCCACTCGACGGCGACAAGGAGCGCCGTGGGACGGTCGCCTACACCATCAGTGACGGCACGCAGTCGGCCGTCGGCCAGCTCTCCGTGGTCCAGCGGCCGGATCCGGACGAGCCGATCCTGCCGACCGTCCTCGACGACACGGCAGCCGTCCGGGTCGGTGACGCCGTGACGATCCCGGTGCTCGACAACGACTCGATGTCCGAAGGCATCCCGCTCAAGCTGGACCCCCGCGGTGTCCGGGTCCGTACTGGCGGTGGCCAGGCCTTCGCGTCGGGCAGCGTGGTGCGCTACGTCCCCGAGCCGGACGAGAAGGCCACCGCTCCCCGGACCGCGGTCCTGGAGTACGTCGCCCATCCCGAGGGCCTGCGCGCGCGATCCGCCACCGGTCGGGTGACGGTGACGATCAACCCGCTGCCGAGCGATACGCGGCCCAACCGCCCGCCGACGGCGCGCAGCTTCTCGGCCAGCGTCACCGCCGGCGACACCCTCTCCATCACCGTCCCGACCTCCGGGGTGGACCCGGACGGCGACCTCGCCTTCGTCGGAGGGATCGTCGGCGAGACCGGTGATGCGGTGGACCTGCGGTTCGGGCGTGTGCTCGGCTTCGGCGCCGCCACGATCCGCTACGAGGCCTACCCGCGCAGCGCCGGCACCGAGGTGATCCGCTACCAGCTCCGCGACCGCTTCGGTCTCACCAGCGAGGGCTTCATCCGCGTCGGCGTGGTCCAGCCGGGCGACCCGCAGCCGCCGGTCGCTGTCGAGGACGACATCGTCGCCGCCCCGGGACGCACGGTCCACGCCGACCTGCTGGCCAACGACCTCATCGCCAGCGGCGACGCCGTCGAGCTCGAGGACTTCGCCAAGCTCAACGACGCCGACGTCCTGAACGACTTCAAGCGACAGAAGGACGACTCCGTCAAGGTCGTCGCGCCGGAGGAGGGTCCGGCCAGGGTCCTCGCCTATGGCATCTCGAACGGCATGTTCGACCCGTCACGCTCCACGCTGACGGTGCGGGGCCAGAAGGACTTCAACAACCCGCCGATCGCGGTTGACGACACCGGTGTCGCCAAGGACGCCGAGACGAGCATCCTCGTCGACGCCCTGGCCAACGACCGGGATGTCGACGGTGACCAGAAGTCGCTCACCATCACCAACGTCATCGGTGACGGCGCGACGATCGAGGGCCGGAAGGTCCGCATCCAGCTCCGGCCAGAGGCGCGCGTCGTCCCCTACACCATCGAGGACGCCGACGGCGCGGTCGCCATGGCCCTGATCTACGTTCCGGCAGGGAACAATGGCCAGCCCTACGTCGTCCAGGGCAAGACGATCCGGATGGACGCGGACGCGACGGCGAAGGTCTCGCTCGCCGACTACGTCATGGACCCCCGCGGCGGCGCCGTCTCGCTGACGTCACCGGACACCATCTCGACCTCGCCCGCCGAGCACCTCCAGCAGGCGGCGACGTCCTCCACGGAGCTCACCCTCACGTCCACGAACGGCTATGTCGGCCCGGCGGCGCTCATGCTCGAAGTCACCAATGCCACTGGCCCGCAGGACAAGACGGCGCAGACCGCCTACGTCACCATCCCGGTCCAGATCGGTCCCGACGTCCCGGTCCTGCGCTGCCCGGACCACGAGGTCCGGCTCGTCGCCGACGGCCCGCCCCGAAGCGTCGACATCCCGCGCCTCTGCCGGGCGTGGCTGCCCGACACCCTCGACCAGTCGCGGGTCCGCTACGAGGCCGTCTGGGACCAGGCCATCGACCGGGTCGACCTCGAGCAGGCCGGGCAGGGCGGGCGAACGGTCGTCCTCCAGGCCGAGCCCGCGGCGCAGGCCGGCTCGACCGGCACCGTGACGATCGGGGTCAAGGGCGGAGCCGAGCGCTTCACGCTCCGGGTCCGCGTGACGGCCCAGCCACCCAACGCCACGCTGCGGCCCGCCCACGTCGAAGGGCTCATCGCAGGGACCCAGCAGCAGGTCAACCTGGCGCATTACCTCGACAGCCCCCTCGGATCGCCGCAGTGCGAGATCACCGCAGCCACCGTGCGGGCGGGCACCGGCGTGACGGCAGCCGCCGCGGGCTGCCAGCTCACCGTCGCGGCGTCGGAGCAGGCTCGCGGTGATGCGCGGATCGAGGTCCGCGTCACCGACGCGCCCGGCCGGCCGCCCGCAGTCGGCGAGGTCACCGTCACCGTGCGCAGCAAGCCGGACCCGACCGACGCCCCCGTCGCGGTCGCCGACCGCGTCCTCGGCGGCACGGCGCGCGTCGACTGGCGGCCACCCGCCTACGACGGCGGCGTGCCGATCCTCGAGTACGAGGTCGGCGTCAACGGACCCGGTGGGACGGCCCAGTCGTGCCAGGCGTCGCCGTGCACCATCACCGGCCTGACGAACGGCGAGGACTACACGTTCACCGTCCGGTCCCGAAACGCCGTCGGCTGGTCGGACCCGTCGGACGCGTCTTCGCCCCCGGTCCGCCCCGACACGCTGCCCAAGGCCACCTCGGTCAGCAACATCGTCCCCGGCGACCGGCAGTTGACCGTCTCGTGGACCCCTCCGGTCAACGAGGGCTCGGGGATCACGCAGTACGAGGTGCAGTGGGTCAACGTCGGGGGCGACGCGGGGCAGACCGGCACGAAGGTGATCCAGGCGCCGGAGCTCTCGACGGTCGTCAGCGGCCTCGTCAACAACGATGCCTACAAGATCCGGGTCCAGGCCCGCAACGACCTGGGCTGGGGACCCTACGGACCCGAGGTCACCGGCCAGTCCTTCGGCAAACCGGCCCCGGTGGCCGCGCCGAGCCTGGCCCCCCGCTCCCCGGCGCCTGACCAGGACAACGCCCAGGTGACCATCACCTGGCCGACGACCGACCCGAACGGACCGCCGATCACCCAGTACGACGTCTACCGCCGCACCGGCTCGACGGGATCCTGGGTCCCCGTCGCGAGCGTCTCGGGCGGCGCCCAGCGGGTCGCCACCGACACGATCCCCTACGGCGGCCAGACGGTGCAGTACACCGTGACGGCCACCAACGGCGGCCCGGCCACGTCCGAGCGGACGAACTTCTCGTCGTACAAGGCGGACGGGATGCCGCAGACCCCCACCCTGTCCGCAGTCGGGACGCCGAACGCCGACTACCGGGCCGTCGCCAGCTACTCGCTCGGCAGCCACCGCTCGACCGGCTACGACCGCGTCGAGTGGCGCACGACCGACGGCGCCTACGGGGGCAGCTGGCCGGCGCCGAGCTCCGGTGGCGCGACCGGCAATGTCGGGATCAACCAGAAGGCCATGGAGATCCGGGCCTGCAACACGGCCGGCATCTGCTCGGCCTGGTCCAACAACGTCACCTTCAACCCGTACGGCCCGACCAAGGGCGTCGGAGGCATCAGCGAGTCGCACACGGACAGCTCCATCACCTTCTCTTGGAGCAGGCCGGCCGACAACGGCAATGCGATCCAGGGCTATCGGATCAGGGGCGACGTCATCACGACCCTCGGGCCGAGCCAGACGTCGTACACGTTCAACGGCCTCGGCTACTCGACGACACGCAGCATCACGGTGACGCCGTTCGCCGACCGCTCCGGAGACGGTCCCACCGCCGGACCCAGGTCCGGCACGACCAACGCTGCCCCGACCCCCAAGGTCGAGGCAGTCTGGCGCAGCGGGCAGACCGGCTACCGGCCCGGCTGCGAGAGCGGCGACTGCCAGTACATCGCCTATCGCCTGAGCAACTACCAGGGCAACATCGTCTGCACGATCGACTCGAGCGACGGTGCGTTCGACACGAAGGACGACGGGCTCAACGGCCGGTATGACCCGCACAACGGGGACAACGTCTCGCACAAGTTCTTCGGCTTCCCCGGCGGCTGGGTCACGGTGTCGTGCGCCGGAGCCAACGGCTCCGACTCGTTCACCCGGAACCCGTGGGGCGGCTGACGTGACCCGACCCCGCGCCCGACGCAGCGTGACCGCAGACCGAGCTCAGCGGCATACCACCACATCTACCAACTGCACTACAGGAGAACGGAACTCATGAGCGTCACTCAGGACCAGGTGACCTGGTTCGCCCACACCTTCGACCAGCTCGCCGGCAACATCGAGCGGGCCGTGCTGGGCAAGCAGCACGTCACACGCCTTGCCCTGACCTGCCTCCTGTCGGAGGGGCACATGCTCCTCGAGGACTTCCCGGGCACCGGCAAGACGCAGCTCGCGCGGGCTCTGTCCGCGACGGTCCAGGGCAGCCACAGCCGCATCCAGTTCACCCCCGACCTGCTCCCCAGCGACGTCACCGGCGTGACGATCTACGAGCCGAGCAAGCAGGCCTTCGAGTTCCACCCCGGCCCGATCTTCGCGACGATCGTCCTCGCCGACGAGATCAACCGCGCCTCGCCCAAGACCCAGTCGGCGCTCCTCGAGGTCATGGAGGAGGGCCGCGTCACGGTCGACGGCACGCCGCACTCGGTCGGCGAGCCGTTCATGGTCATCGCGACGCAGAACCCCATCGAGCAGGCCGGCACCTACCGCCTCCCGGAGGCCCAGCTCGACCGTTTCTTGATGAAGTCGAGCGTCGGCTACCCCGACCACGAGGCCACCATCGCCGTGCTCGCCGACGCCAAGACGCGCGACCGCGCCAAGCAGCTCCAGCCGCTCATCGCGAGCAACGTCATCGTCGACATGGCCCGCCTCGCCGACGAGATCCACGTCGACCCGGCGATCCTCGGCTACGTCAGCCGGATCGCGGAGGAGTCGCGCCGGCACCCGTCGCTCAAGCTGGGCCTCTCCGTCCGCGGCTGCCTCGCCTACGTCCGCTGCGCCAAGACGTGGGCGGCCTCGCAGGGACGCACCTACGTCGTCCCCGACGACATCAAGATCCTCGCCGAGCCGGTGCTCTCGCACCGCCTGCTACTCAGCGCCGAGGCGCAGTTCGCGGGCGCCACGGTCGAGCACGTCATCGACCAGATCCTCGGCGACATCGCCCCGCCCGCGGAGCGTGCGTCGGCTTGAGCCAGACGTTGTCGAGACGCGAGCTGCGCGAGCAATCCCGCGACAAACGCCGATTCCGTATGCCGCTGGGCTCGCTCCCTGCCCGTGTCCACACCGCGCGTGGCTGGGTGGGCCGGCTCGCCGGGCGGGTGCACCTGCCTCGGTGGGCCCAGCCGGCGTGGCGCGTGGTGGGGTGGGTCTCCCCGCTCGGCTGGGCGATCCTCGCCCTCGGCCTCACGTCCTGGCTCGTCGGCGCGCGGTGGGGGTGGACCGAGCTGCTCATGGTGGCCGCCGCGGCGCTCGTCCTCTTCGCGATCTGCTTCCTCCTCGCCATGGGACGCACCAAGGTCCGGGTCGACGCCGAGGTCGAGCCCCGTCGGGTCGTCGTCGGGGAGCCGGCCACCGGCCGGATCGCCGTGACGAACGAGGCGAGGGCACCGATGCTGCCGATCCTCGTCGAGCTGCCGGTGGGGCTGTCCGCGGCGCGGTTCGTGCTGCCGGCGCTGGCGCCCGGGCACGCGCACGAGGAGCTCTTCGTCGTGCCGACCTCGCGGCGCGGGGTCATCCAGGTCGGCCCCGCCACGACGGTCCAGGGCGACCCGCTCGGGCTGATGCGCCGCACCTTGACGTGGACGGAGCGGACCGAGCTGTTCGTCCACCCGCACACGGTCGCGCTCGAGCCGCTCGGCGCTGGCCTGCTGCGCGACCTCGAGGGGTCGACGACCGAGGACATCTCGATGAGCGACCTGGCCTTCCACGCGCTGCGCGAGTACCAGCCCGGCGACGACCGGCGCTACATCCACTGGCGCAGCTCGGCCAAGGCGGGCAAGCTGCTGGTCCGCCAGTTCCTCGACACGCGGCGCTCGCACGTCACCGTGCTCATCGACACCGACCCCGAGCAGTACCGGTCGGGTCATGGCCGCACCGGTCAGGTCGATCCCGGCGTGGACCGGGCTGTCCATGCCGCCAACGCCCCGTCCGCGATCGAGGCCGACGTCGAGACGGCGATCTCCGTCGGCAGCTCGATCATGGTGCGCGCCGCGCTGGACGAGCAGGACTGGACCGTCGTCTGTGCCACCCAGCGGATCAGCAGGTCCGGTCCCCAGCTGGGGCTCGACGCGATGGCCCGCGTCGAGCCGGGGCCTCTCGATCTGTTGGGGTTGGCGCTCGACGCCACCGACCTCGCGCCCGACACGAGCACCGTCTTCATCGTCACGGGGCCGCACCGGCCCTTCATCGACCTTCAGCGCGCGGCTGGGCAGTTCCCTCCCGAGGTGAGCCGCGTCGTCGTCGTGGTCGACCCCGACGCGGACCACGGCGTCCGGCACGGCGGCGGGCTCGTCATCCTCACGCTCTCGCGGCTCGAGGACCTGCGCGTGCTGCTCGTCTCGGGATTGGCCCGATGAGCGGGCCCACGAGCAGTCCGATGAGCAGATCCATGACCAGCTCAGGGCTTGCCGGCGGCCTCGCGGGGCCTCCGCCGTCAGCCCTGCGTCAGGCGCCGGGCGCAGGCCAACGTGCGGCGGGCCTGCTCGCCCGGATGGTGCCCGGCCGGGTCGCCCTCGTCGACGCGGCCTTCACCGTGGTGTTGGTGGGCATCGCGCTCATCGGGTTCCGGACGACCTTCCACGGGCTGGGCTGGCTCTGGGTCGGCCTGGCGGGACTGCTCGTCGGTGTGCTCGTGACCCACGTCGGGGCGACGTACCGGTGGTACGGCCTCGGCACCGCTCTCGCCCTCGCAGCTGTCTACTTCCTGTTGGCCGGGCCGGTGGCGGTGCGGGAGGACCTGGTCGCCGGCGTGCTGCCCTCGGGCGAAGCGCTCGCGACGCTGGCTCACGCCGCGGTTCCCGGGTGGAAGGAGCTGCTCACCGCCCTGCCGCCGGTCGACTCGGAGGGCCCGTACCTGGCGCTGCCCTTCCTCTTCGGACTCGTCGGTGGCGCCCTGACACACGGCGTCGCCCGCCGCTGGACGGGTGCGCTCGTGGCCCTGGTGGCCCCGGTCGGCCTGCTCGTCGCCTCGATCGTCCTCGGCACCCTCACACCAGCGGCCGTCGCGGTCCAGGGCGCCGTCTTCGCCCTGGTCGCCATCGGCTGGGCCGCGCTGCGGAGCAACCGCAACCGCCCAGCGCTCCAGAACGGCGCCGGGCGCACGACCCGAGCCGTCACCACGGCAGTTCTCCTCGCGGTGGCGACTGCTGGCGGGTTCCTCGTTGGACCTCACCTGCCGGGCGCCGACGACACTCGCCGCACCGTGCTGCGCACCTCGCTCACCCCGCCCTACGACGTGACGCAGTACCCGAGCCCGCTCGCGGGCTTCCGCCAATACACCGAGCCCAACCCGTCCAAGCTCTTCGACACGACGCTGCTCACGGTGAAGGGCCTGCCGCCGGGTGTACCGCTGCGCATCGCCGCCCTCGACTCCTACGACTCCTTCGTCTGGGGCGCCGGCAATCTGGCCAACCTCGGCGACGGGCCGGATGCCGGAGGTGCCAGCTTCCGGAAGGTCGGCAGCCACATCGCCTCGGAGGGCGCGGGCCAGGAGGTCGCGGCCACCGTGTCGGTCCCGGCGGACGGCTACGCCGATGTGTGGCTGCCGACCTTCGGGACGGTGACCAGCCTGTCCTTCGGCGGAGCCCGCGCCGACGCACTCTCCGACGACCTGCGCTTCAACGCCGACACCGGCACGGGCGTTCTCCCCACGAGGCTCGCCGCTGCGGACTCGTACACGATCACCGCTCGGGTCACGCCCGTGGCCGAGAAGCTCCTCGAGCACGTCGACCTCGACAGCGGGTCGGTCGTGGACACCCAGGCGCTGACCTTCCTCGACGACCGGGTCGATGCGTGGAGCGGCCGGGTGGACAGCCCGTGGCAGAAGGTCACCGCCATGGCGAAGGCCCTGCAGGGCGGTGCCTACACCGACGGCGGCGCCGCCGGCGACACGGTCCAGAACATCTTCCTCCCCGGCCACAGCCTGCGCCGGATGACCCAGTTCATGAAGGCCACGCAGCTCGCCGGCAACGACGAGCAGTACGCGTCGGCGCTGGCCCTCGCGGCCAACCGCCTCGGCGTGCCCGCCCGGGTCGTGCTCGGCGCGGTGCCCGACGCGACCGGCGCGGTCAAGGGCAAGGACGTCCACGCCTGGGTCGAGGTCCGCCGTACGGACGGGGAGTGGCAGGCCATCCTGCCGTCGCAGTTCCTGCCCGATCGGAACAAGAAGCCCGAGCCGCTCATCCAGAAGTCGGAGCAGCAGAAGACCGGCGCCCAGGTCCCGCCGCCCGCGGCGAACAACCCGCCGAGCGTCCTGCAGGGGCCGGACCAGGCCCAGAACGCCACCCAGCTGCGGAACCCGCCCAAGGACGAGGACAGCCCGCTCGACCCGGACACCTGGCCGGACTGGCTCCGCTACCTCGTCTTCTTCGTCGTCATCCCGCTCCTGCTCGCGCTGCTCGTCTACGGCGGCATCCGGCTCGCGAAGTCGGTCCGCCGTCGCCGTCGCCGCCGTGCGGGAGGACCGTCCTCACGAGTGACGGGCGGCTGGCGCGAGGTCGTCGACACCGCTCGCGATCTGCGGATGCCCTTGCCGGTCAAGGGCACCCGTCTGGAGCAAGCACGTGCTCTCGAGGTACACGTGTCCGGGCCACCACCCGAGCAGCCGAGCCCGGTCGTGGACGGGGCCGTCATCGGCGCCCCGAAACCTGTTCACTCGATCAGGGAAGCGGGTGCCCAGACCGCCCAGACCGCCCTGACCGCCCCGACCGCCCTGACCTCTCTGACCCCCACCCACTCGTCGATCGAGAGAACGGCTTTCGGGGGCTTGGGGCTGGTCCCACTCGCCGCATCTGCCAATGACCACGTCTTCGATGTCGCGGAGCCGACGCCGGAGGAGGTCGACGCGTTCTGGGCCGACGTGGCCACCGCGCGCCGGGCGCTGCGCTCAGAGCACGGCTTCTGGGAGCGGGTCCGCGCCGACCTGTCCCTCCGGACGTTCCGCACCCACCTGCCCACGGGGCACGGCCTGGGACCCAGCCGCAAGCGGACGTCCCGGTCGGACGGCCGCCAGCCCAGCGGCATACGGCCGAATCGTTCGAAGCGTAAGGGAACTCGATGAAGCTGAAGTTCGTCCTGCGGTCCGGTGACCGCGAGACCGACCTGGTCGCGACGACCGACTCGGC
>DASUQN010000405.1:0-3789 GCA_036280515.1 Intrasporangium sp.
GCGCGGCCACGGTTGCCGGCTGTCGTCAGCTCACCAGCAGGATGACGCCGGCGACGATGCCGATGACGACGACGATCGCGAGTGCGAAGAGGGCCGCGGCGAGACCGATCTTCTGCTCGCGGCCCATGCCCTCCGACCAGCCGAGCGGTTTCGCGGAGTTGCGGATCAGGGCGCGTCCCTCGCCGGCGCTGAAGGTGTAGTCGAGGACTTTGCCGAGCTCGCCCGTCGCCGCGTCCGCGCCCCACTGCTTCTCGGACGAGAACTCGTGGACGCGACCCTTCTGCACCTTCTTCTCGGCGTGCAGGGACGGTCGACCCGATGGTCCGACTCCGGCATCCCAGCGCACCTCGTTGGACACGTCGGAGATGGTCATCCGGCGATGGCCCTCGTCGAGCCGGACCTCGTGCGTGAAGACGCGCTTGACGGCGTTCTTGCGCAACACGGTCCACCACGCGGCGTCCACGATGTCGATGGTGACGTCGAAGCCGTAGGGCCGCTCCTCCACGACATAGGGCGAGCCGTCGGCGGCGGCGCGGACTCGGGCGATCAGCTCTTGCGTCGGGGTCATGTCGCCTTCTCGGTGGACGCTGGGGCAGACCCGACCCTATCGACTTGCTCGCCCAATCGAGTGGACAAGAATCGGGGCCCCCACCCAATCGAGTGGACACGAATCGGGCCCGATTCTTGTCCACTCGATCGCGGGGTTGTCGCGCGGGTGGTCGAGCGGGGGTCGACGCTGAGTGTTCGGCCACGGGTTGCCGTCGGGATGAGCACGGACCAGACTGTCCCGGGTGATCGGCGCGGACTTCGACAAGGTTCTGGCTGACGCACAAGCGGGTGACGAGTACGCTTTCGCGCGCCTCTGGCGCGACCTGAACCCGGCTCTCCTGCGCTACCTGTCCCTTGGCGGCGAGATGGCCGAGGAGGTGGCCGCCGAGACGTGGACCACGGTGGTGCGCGGGCTCAAGCGATTCACTGGCGACGAGACGGCTTGGCGTGCGTGGGTGTTCACGACGGCTCGGCGACGCGCGGTTGACGCCGGCCGCAAACGCGCCCGGAACGCAGGGCTCGGGTGGCGCGCCAGCACGTGGACGTCCGACACGGCACCGGACAGCGCCGATGCGGTCATGGAGGCGGCGAGCACTGAAGACGCCTTGCGCCTGGTGCGCAGCCTCCCGGCGACTCAGGCCGAGGTCGTGCTGCTCCGCGTCGTCGCCGGGCTCCCGGTCGCCGAGGTCGCGGAGCTGCTCGGTCGCAGCCCGGGAGCGGTCCGCGTCGCCTGTCACCGTGGCCTGGAGAACCTCGCCCGCATCCTGGCCAAGAGGGCCGTAACGGACAGCGACCTCCGGTCGCTTCGGGGGTGACATGAGCAACGACACGCCAATGGGTGACGCCGAGGACAGCTTTGGGTCGCGCGACGACGACCTCCTCGACAAGGTCGCTGCCAACCCAGAGCTCGCCCGGGTGGCCTTCCTCCTTGCCGCCCAACCGAGCCAGCGAGAGCTCAACGGCCTCGAGGGTGCCCTGACCACGTTCCGCGCGCATGTCTCCGCCCCCTCTACGAAACGACGGAGACCCTCCATGATCGCAACGCTCGCCGGCGCGAAGCTCGGCGCGACCATCGCCGGGATCGCCGTGGGCCTCGGTGGCGCCGCCACCGTCGCCTACGTCTCGGCCAACACTCCCGCGACACCGGACACCCGCGTGACCGCCCCCGCCACGCCGAGCCAGGCCTCGGCTGCCGCGAGTGGCTCCGAGCAGGCATCGAGCCACGCGAAGGACGAGAAGGACAAGGACGCCGCGGTCGGCCCCGATGCCCGCGGTCCCGCGGCCCAGGGCTTGTGTACCGCGTGGGAGTCGGTTGCCGGCAACGGCAAGGCGATGGACGCCGTCGCCTTCCAGAACCTCATCGAGGCCGCGGGCGGCGAGGACAAGGTCGACGCCTTCTGCGCCGAGGTCGAGGCGCCAGGCAAGTCTGGGGACCGCGCCACGGGCAAGCCTGACGGCGCGCCGACCGGCAAGCCCGAGACCGTCCCCACCAGCAAGCCCTCGGACCTCCCGACCCACAACAGGCCCGACTCCTCCCCCACAGTGCCGGACGCAAGGCCGGACACCGTCCCGACCGCCTCCCCCTCCCACCCCACCCGGCGGTCGTGACGACGCGGTAGCTAGCACCGCGTCAACCCAGCCGTGTGCCACTGAGTGAGCTCAGCGGCATACGGCTGGGCTCGTTCTTGGGGAGGGGTGGTGCCCGGTCAGCGCGGCAGGCCGGCCTCCAACGCGGTGATGATGCGGGGTCGCAGCTCCGCGGCCTCGATGACCTCGTCGACCGATCCGACCTCGACTGCACGGTGGATGCTGTGGACCCTGTCGAACTCCGCCGCTACCGACCCGAGCTTCTCGGCGCGAACCGTGGCTCGCAGCTCTGCGAGCTCGGTGGCGAGCTGTGCCCGCTCGACTCCCTCCGCGGCATCCACCCGGGCGGCAAGGTCGACGAGCCGCGGGTCGGCGGCTGTGCGGGCGTCGACATCGCGCGAGAAGACCACCGCTGCGGCCGGCGCGCCGCCGATGACGGACGCGAAGGAGCCCTCGATCGCGAGGACCGTCATCCGCGGGTTGAGCGCCTTGGAAAAGACGACGAAGGCGCCGCCGTGGTACCGCGAGATCACCGTGAAGACAATGGGCCCGTCGAAGTTGACGATGGCCCGGCCGATCTCGGCGCCATACTCCAGCTGCAGGCTGCGCATCGACTCCGGCGACCCGTCGAAGCCGGACAGGTTGGCGAGGATGACGACGGGTCGGTTCCCGCTCGCCGCGTTGATCGCGCGGGCGACCTTCTTCGACGAGCGGGGGAAGAGGGTCCCCGCGGTGTACGTGTCGGGCCCGTCGGTGGGAGGGAAGCCGCGCCGGGGCACCGACTTCGACTCGATGCCGATGAGGCAGACGGGGATGCCGCCGAGGTGGGCGTCCTGCACCACCGCCGTCTCGGCGTCCGCCATCCCCGCCCACCGCTCCAGCGTCGTGTGGTCCTGGTCGGCGAGCGCCCTCATGACGGTGCGGATGTCGAAGGGCTTCTTGCGGTCAGGGTTCTTCTCGGCGGAGAAGATGTCGCCGACCGTCGTGAATCCGGAGTCCGGCAGGGAGTGCGGGAAGGTCGTCACGTCACGATCCGTGGGGTCGCTCGTCGCGACGCGCCGGGGGCCCGGCTCGCCGGGGCTGACGTACGCATGGTCGTAATGGCTCATGAGGATGTCCCGGGCCGCGGCGAGGTCCTCGGCCCAGTACTGCGCCTGCCCGTTCGGGCCCATGACCCGGTCGTAGCCGCCGATGCCGAAGTTGTCCTCTGCCGAGACGCCGCCCGAGAAGTCGAGCGACTGCTTGCCGGTGAGCACCATGGCGCTGTCCGGCGTCATCACGAGGATGCCCTTGGTGTGCATGAGCATCGTCGCCTCGGCGTTCCAGTAGGGCTGGGCGCCGACGTTGATGCCGGCGACGACGACGTTGATCTCGTGACCGGCCTGGGTGAACTCGACGATGCGTTTGAGGGCCCGGGCCACCCAGTCCATGTTCTCGGTGCCCGAGTCCATGGAGATCCGCGCGCCGGCCGAGAGGGAGTACCACTCGACGGGGATGCGGCGCTCCTCGGCCAGGTCGAGCGCGGCGATGACGCGGGCGCACTCGGCCTCGGCCACCGATCCCAGGGACCGCAGGGGGTCGCCGGCGAGGACGACGCGCGTCACGCCGTCGGGGTGGCGGTCGGTGGGTGAGGTGACGACCGCGACGATGATG
>DASUQN010000406.1:0-6614 GCA_036280515.1 Intrasporangium sp.
GGCTGCACTGCGCACGGCCGATCTCGTGATCGTTGCGACGGACACGAGCCGCCACGTGGCCGACGCCATCGAGGCGCTCGACGCCGGGGCGGGACGCATCCTCGTCGAGAAGCCGGTCGCCTCGACCCGGGTCCAGGCGGAGCCCCTCGCCGCCCATCCGCGCGGCTCCGATGTCTGGGTCGCCGCTCCCCTGCGAGCCCATGAGGCCTTCCGCCAGCTGATCACCCTCGTCGGAGAGGTCGGCGCCCCAATCTCCGCACACGTGCGATGCCAGTCCTGGCTGCCTGACTGGCGCCCGGACCGGGACCACCGCGAGTCGTACTCCGCCCGCCTCGACGAGGGCGGCGTGCTCCGTGACCTCGTCCACGAGCTCGACTACGCCGAGGTCCTGCTGGGGCGCCCCACGCTGCTGGGCGCCCACCTCGACCACACCGGTCCGCTCGACATCGAGGCGGAGCAGGCCGCCACCCTCCTCTGGTGCACCCACACGGCCACGGTGACGTGCCGCCTGGACTACATCACCCGGCCCGCGACCCGCGGGATCACGGTCCATGGCCCGGACGGCGCGCTGGACTGGGACCTCACGGCCTCGACCGTCACCCACCTCGGGACCACGGGACGGGCGACCACCTCGAGCTTCCCGGGCGACCTCGACCGGGACTCCGCCATGGCCACGCAAGCCCGCGCGGCGCTCGAGCTCACGCCCGGCACCAACCCGGCTCAGCGGCATACGGCAGGAGCACCGGCCACCCTCGCGGAAGGGCTGGCGACGCTGGAACTCTGTGACCGCGCCAGGGAAATGTCGTGACCCGGCCCCGCATCCTCGCGGTCATCCCGGCCCGCGGCGGCTCGAAAGGCTTGCCCGGCAAGAACACTCGTCCGCTGGCGGGACTCCCGCTCATCGCCCACAGCATCCGCGCCGCTGCCCTGACCCAGGCGGTCACGCGGTGCGTCGTGTCCACGGACTCGGAGCAGATCGCCGCTGTTGCGCGCCGGCACGGCGGCGAGGCGCCCTTCCTCCGACCCGCCGAGCTGGCCTCAGACGACACGCCCATGGCACCAGTGGTACGCCACGCCCTCGAGTGGTGCGAGCAGGAGGAGGGGGAACCGTATGCCGCTGTGCTCCTTCTCGACCCCACCTCCCCAGCGCGCGTCCCCCAGCAGCTCACCGATGCGGCCGAGCGGCTCTTCGCCAGTGACCGTCTCGACGGCGTCATCAGCGTGTCCGAGCCGACCTTCAACCCGGTGTGGGTCGGTGTCCGTGCCGGCGGGTCTGCCGACGCTGTCCTCGAGCGGTACTTCGAGGCGGGGACCGGGGTGACGCGCCGCCAGGACGTCGAGCGCTTCCTGCGGATCAACGGGAACTTCTACCTGTGGCGCTCCGACTTCGTGCGTCGGCTCGAGTCGTCGTGGTTCGACGAGGGACGGCATGCCGGCGCGGAGATCCCGGAGTCGCAGGCGTTCTCGATCGACGACGCGTACGAGTTCCGCCTCATCGAGGCGCTCGTCGGAGCCGGCCTCATCCACCTGCCCTGGATCGAAGGGAAGTGACAGATGGACGAGCCGCGTCACCACCACCGCGCCAACGCCTCGGGACTCGCCCGGCTGGCCGACCTCGGCGGCCGCACCGCCGTCGTCACCGGTGGCGCGGGCCCGCTCGGGTCGGTGCTGTCGGCGGCGCTTGCCGACGCCGGAGCCCACGTCGTCGTCGTCGATCTCGACGAAGCTTCGTGCTCCGCCACGGTCGACTCACTCCATGGCGGAGGCCACGTCGCCCTGGCGGCCAACCTCCTTGAGCCACAAGGGATCTCACGCGTCGTTGCGACCATCCACGAGATCGGGTCCTGTGACGTCCTCGTCAACAACGCCGCGTTCACCGGCACATCCGGGGTCCCGGGCTATGCCGTCCCGTTCGACGAGCAGACCGACGAGGCCTTCGCGATGGCCCTCGCCCTCAACCTCACCGCGCCATTCTCCCTGACCCGGCAGCTCGCCCCGCTCCTGCGGTCCGACGGGCACGGCAGCGTCATCAACGTCTCGAGCATCTACGGACTCGTCGGACCCAACGTGGCACTCTACGAGGGGACGCGCATGGGCAACCCGGCTGCGTACGCCGCCTCCAAAGGCGGCCTGGCCCAGCTGACTCGCTACCTCGCCACGGTGCTCGCGCCCGAGATCCGGGTCAACGCCATCGCCCCGGGTGGCATTGCCCGGGGTCAGGACGAGGCGTTCGTGTCCCGTTACGAGCGGCTCACCCCGTTGGGCCGGATGGCGACCGAGGACGACTTCCGCGGCGTGGTGACCTGGCTGGCGTCGGACGCCTCCGCCTACGTGACCGGGCAGGTCATCGCCGTCGACGGTGGCTGGACCGCCTGGTAGGCGAGGCGCCGGAGGGGGCGGGTGGTTAGGTACGTGACAGAACGGTGAAAACACGGACGAATGGGTGTGCCCGGTGCTACGGTGCGCGCGTCGCACATGGCAGGGGGCGAAGAAGCGTGTGGCCGCTGCCCTGAGCGGCTACCGTCCCTTCACCAGAAAGATGCACCCATGCTCATGACCCCTCTTCGGGCTCGGGTCGGGGCGGCGACGCTCGCCGGCGCCATGGCGTTGTCCATGGCCCCGCTGCAGAGCCGCGCCGACGAGACCTCGACGACAGACACCATCCGCCCTGGCGTCACCACGCCGCGCGCCAACCAGAAGACTCCCGGCGACAAGGCTGGGCGAAGCATGGCCACGTCTTCCAGCGAGGTCGTCACGGATGGCTTCGACGAGCTGCGGTCGGCCTGTCCGACCGGCCAGGTCGTCGGGAAGACGTACAGCGTCGAGTCGTTCGAGAACGGAATCCCTTACCCTGACTACAGCTTTGAATGGGGCGTCACGACTCCGGCCGGCGGACCGGCACCACGGGGGACGTGGGTGGCCCGTTCGGACATGGAGGCCGGCGTCGACGACGTGTACTGGGTGAACAGCACCTTCGAGCAGGTCGACACCTCGAAGAACCTGTATCTGTCCTTCTCGTTCCGGGGCCGGTACGCCGCCCCTGCTGACGGCCCGACCGACCTCGCAGTGTGGGTCAACGGCGCCAACGTCACGCTCCTGCCCACGGACACGTGGACCAAGGTCCATCTCGACGTGACATCCGAGCGGGCGACGAACGAGGGCTTCGCGGATGTCTACTTCGACCTGTACGGCGATGGCAGCAACCCCGAGGCGAGCTGGGCGGAGGTCGACGACGTGCGGCTCTACACCTGCCAGGCAGCGCCCAACGCTGGCGTTCGCGGCGACTGGACGGGCGAGGGCAAGGTCGACCTGGTCGGCACGCGCACCGACGGGACGATGCTGGTCTATCCCGGTCTGGGCAACGGGAAGGTGTCAACGGGGCAGGTCACCGGCTATGGGTGGAACGAGTATGACTGGAAGGGCAGTCCCGGGGATGTGACCGGGGACCGCCGCACCGACTTGATCGCTCGCAAGCCCGACGGCACCATGTGGCTGTTCGCGGGCGCTGGCGCTGGAGGCCTGGGCGCCGGCAAGCAGATCGGCAGCGGCTGGAGCGCCATGACGGCTCTGGCGACTCCCACCGACATGAACCGCACCGGTCGACCGGAGCTGCTGGCGCGCCGGAGCGACGGCACGCTCCACGTCTACACGTTCACGTCGACCGGCACGCTGTCCTACCTCAAGCGGGTCGGCACCGGCTGGAACAACATGGTGTGGATCATCGGCATGGGGGACCTCAACAACGACGGGCGCGGCGACACCGTCGGGGTGCACTCGAACGGCTGCATCTATGCCTACCTGACCACCTCGACCCTGGCTCTCGGGTCCGCCCGCCAGCAGGGTTGCGGCTGGGGATCGATGAACTACCTGACGAGCTCCGGGGACATGAACGGTGACCGGCTCGGGGACCTCATCGCCCGGCGCGCCGACGGGACTCTCTGGTTCTACAAGGGCCGCAGCGGCGGCGGCGTCGTCAATGGCGTCCAGGTCGGATCCGGCTGGGGATCGATGGCCAGCATCCTCTGATCGGGTCCACCGCCCAACGGACATTGGCAAGGCAGAGGGACCCGCGCTCCACCGGGCGCGGGTCCCTCCGCTTGCGGCTGACCGTCAGCTGCGCAGCTCGGCTGCGACGGTGTTCTGGAAGAGCTCGATGCCCGATCGGTCGTAAGCCGCCTCCTGGAAGTACAGGATTCCGTAGCCCATGCCGCGCTCCTCCAGGTCGCGCATCACCTTGAGGATTCGCTCCGGCGTGCCCACCGCAGGCTGCGTGCGGAGGTTGGCGATCTGCCGCTCGATCCGGGCCTCGGGTACGCCACCGCGCCGCAGCAGATCGGCGTGGAACCGCAGCCGGTCCTCGACGTCGGCCTCGGTCTCGCCGATGACGACATTGAAGTCTCCCGTCCGGACGATCGAGTCGAAGTCCCGGCCGATCTCCCGGCAGTGGCCGCGCAGCACGTCGCTCTTACGGGAGAAGGTCTCCGCGTCATCGTAGAAGTTCGTGTAGTCGGCATATTGCGCCGCGATGCGGAGCGTCACCTTCTCGCCACCGCCCGCCACCCAGATCGGGATGCCGTTGGCCTCGGAGCCCGGCGCGGACGTCCCCTGGAGGGGCCGTGGCGCGCAGCGGGCTCCCTCGACCTGGTAGTGCCTGCCGTCCAGCGTCGCTGATCCGGTCGTCCACATGTCGCGGAAGATCTGCACGCCCTCCCGAAGCCGGCCGAGGCGTTCACCGGCGGACGGGAAGCCGTAGCCGTAGGCGCGCCACTCCTTCTCGTACCAGCCTCCGCCGATGCCCATCTCCAGGCGGCCGCCCGAGATGACGTCGACCGTGGCGGCCACCTTCGCGAGGTAGGCCGGGTTGCGGTAGCTCACACAGGTGCACATCTGGCCCAGGCGGATGCGGGTGGTGGCCACCGCAAGCGCGCTCATCAGCGTCCACGCCTCGTGGGTCGCCTCGTCCGAGACGATCGGGACGGTGTGGAAGTGGTCGTACACCCAGATCGACTCGAAGACGTCCCCTTCATCCGCGTACGTCGCCAGGCCGGCCATGGCCTCCCACTGCTGGGCCGGCTCGATGCCGACCAGATCCATGCGCCAACCCTGGGGTATGAACAGTCCGAATCTCATGTCGTTCATCCTGTCACCGGTCGGAGGCCCCCCGGCGATCCGCGCGTGTGAGGATGGGGCCATGCACCACAACGACCCGGCCGTGATCAGGGACCTGCTGCACACCCCAGCGACCTGGGCCGTCGTCGGCCTGGGCGACAACCCGAACCGCACGGCGCACCGGGTGTCCCTCTGGCTGGCCCGAGAGCTCGGCATGAACCTGATCCCCGTCCACCCCAGCGCGGCCACCGTCCACGGCTTCCCGGGCCGTGCCCGACTCGCCGACATCCCCGATGGGACGACGGTCCACGTCGTGAACTTCTACGTCAACAGCTCTCTCGTCGGTGACTGCGTCGACCAGGCGATCGCCGAGCGGGAACGCCTCGGCATCGGCGCCCTCTGGCTTCAGCTCGGCGTCATCGACGAGGATGCCGCGGCGCGCGCCGCCCAGGCCGGACTCGCCGTCGTCATGGACACGTGTCCCAAGATCGAGTGGCCCCGCATCGTGCCGGGAGACGGCGCTGGGGCAATCTCGGGTTGACTCAGATGCCCTTGGCGACGTCGCTCCGCAGCGACGCCCCTTTGGCGTGAGCCTGGTCCCGCAGGGCCACCTGGAAGTCGCTCATGCGCTCACGCACGGCCCGGCCGAGGTCATCGTCGGAGGTCCCGACGATCCGGGCGGCAAGGAGTCCCGCGTTGCGAGCGCCTCCGATGGAGACCGTCGCCACGGGGACTCCAGCGGGCATCTGGACGATCGACAGGAGCGAGTCCATGCCGTCGAGGTACCTGAGCGGCACCGGCACGCCGATGACGGGGAGCGGCGTCACGGAGGCCAGCATTCCGGGCAGATGGGCCGCGCCGCCGGCGCCCGCGATGATGACGCGCAGCCCGCGGGCGGCCGCCTCCTTGCCGTAGGCGATCATCTCCTCCGCCATCCGGTGTGCCGAGACGACGTCGGCCTCGTAGGGGATCCCGAACTCCCCCAAGGCTGCTGCCGCCTCGCGCATCACCGGCCAGTCGCTGTCGCTGCCCATGACGATGCCGATGACTGGCTGGCTGCTCTGCTCGGTCATTCGCGCCTCATTCGCCCTTCATTCGCGTTTCATTGGGTGATCGCGCCCTGGAGGTAGTCGGCCGCATGCCTGGCACGCTCGCGCGCGTCGGCCAGGTTCGCCCCGCTGACGTTGACGTGCCCGAGCTTGCGACCCGGCCTGACGCCCTTGCCGTACATGTGGACCTTGGCCCCGGGGTCCCTGGCCATGACGTGCCGATAGGCGGAATAGAGGTCCGGGTAGTCGCCACCGAGGACGTTGGCCATCGCGGTCCACGGGGCACGCGGCCGCGGATCGCCGAGCGGCAGGTCGAGCACCGCACGGAGATGCTGCTCGAACTGA
This sequence comes from Intrasporangium sp., assembly GCA_036280515.1. Classification (GTDB taxonomy): domain Bacteria; phylum Actinomycetota; class Actinomycetes; order Actinomycetales; family Dermatophilaceae; genus Intrasporangium. The sequence continues at coordinate 6,504 of DASUQN010000406.1, forward strand.
CCGGTCACCGCACCGTCCATCGACCAGTGGCCGCTGTTGTGCGGCCGCATGGCGAGCTCGTTGACGACATAGCCCGGCCGACCGGGAGGTCCCGGCACCTCGAACAGCTCG
>DASUQN010000407.1:0-3225 GCA_036280515.1 Intrasporangium sp.
CGAGCGGGCCAAGGCCGTCACCGTGAGCCCCTTCAAGGGTCCCAAGTACTTCCCCATCAACGACGCAATGCAGCAGGCGCTGACCCGTATCGAGGACGGCTCGGCCACGCCTGAGGCCTCGTGGGAGAAGTTCGTCGCAGACGTCCAGGCCTTGGGCTGATGCTCGACACCCGCGCGGATCGCTCGGCCAGCCGGGACACCGTCCCGGCGGCCGGGCGGCCCCCCGGGCCGGCACGCCAATCCCCCGAGTTGCGCGGGGAGCGGGCGCACTGGCGCCAGCGCCTCAGCCGCTTCGACTCGAAGGCCTCGCCCTACGCCTACGTCTCACCGTTCTTCATCATCTTCGGAGTCGTCGGCCTCTTCCCCCTCCTCTACACCGCCTGGGTCTCGCTGCACGAGTGGCACCTCATCGGTGGCCAGGGCGACTTCGTCGGCCTCAAGAACTTCCAGGACGTGCTCGAGCAGCGCTTCTTCTGGAACGCGGTCCGCAACACCTTCAGCATCTTCCTGCTCTCGACCGTCCCGCAGATCATCCTTGCCCTGCTCATCGCCGCCGCCCTCGACAGCGGGATCCGGGCGAAGGGCTTCTGGCGCATGAGCGTCCTGCTCCCCTACGTCATCGCCCCGGTCGCGGTCGTGCTCATCTTCAACGACCTGTTCGGCGATCGCTACGGCCTGTTCAACCAGCTGCTCGGCTGGGTCGGGATCGAACCCATCCAATGGCACAAGGACACGTTCGCGAGCCACGTCGCCATCGCCACGATGGTGAACTTCCGGTGGACCGGCTACAACGCCCTGATCCTCCTGGCGGCCATGCAGACCATCCCGCGCGACTACTACGAGGCCGCCCTCATCGATGGCGCCGGCGCGATCCGGACCTTCTTCTCCATCACCGTGCCGCAGCTGCGGGCCACGATCATCTTCGTCACCATCACCTCGACGATCGGCGGCCTCCAGATCTTCGACGAACCGCGGATGTTCGACCAGTACGGGCAGGGCGGGGCGGACCGGCAGTGGCAGACGCTGACCATCTACCTCTACAACCTGGGCTGGAACCAGAAGAACTTCGGCCGCGCGTCCGCGGTCGCCTGGCTCCTCTTCCTCATCATCGTGGTGATTGCCATCGTCAACTACTTCGTGATCCGCAGGATCGCCTCGAAGGAGGCACGATGACCGTCATCACGCGACGCCTCCAGGAAAGCGGACCCGCCGCAGGCGGACGCCCGCGCAAGGGCACGACCGCCCGGGTGGCCCGCCGTGCGCAAGCCAGCCCAGCGGCATACGCCTTCCTCATCGTGGTCCTGCTCGCGAGCGCCTTCCCGCTCTGGTGGTCCTTCGTCATCGGCAGCAAGGACGCCGCGGCGATCAACAGCGGGGAGGTCTCGCTCCTGCCGGGCGGCAACTTCATCGAGAACGCCCGGACCGTCGTCACGACGCTGCCGTTCTGGCGGGCCTTCCTCAACAGCGTCATCGTCTCGACGGTCGTGGCCGTCGCGGTGGTGCTCCTGTCCACGCTCGCCGGGTTCGCCTTCGCCAAGCTCCGGTTCCGCGGCCGGGACGCGCTGCTCGTCTTCGTCATCGCGACGATGTGCGTGCCGACGCAGCTCGGAGTCGTCCCGCTCTTCATCGTCATGGCAAAGCTGGGCTGGATCGGCGGTCTCTGGGCGGTCATCCTGCCCGCACTGGTCAGTGCCTTCGGGGTGTTCTGGATGACCCAGTACCTGCGCGAGGCGCTGCCAGACGAGCTGATCGAGGCCGCGCGGGTCGATGGCGCATCAACGCTGCGCATCGTCTGGAGCATCGCACTGCCCGCCGCGCGCCCGGGTGCCGCGATGCTCGGGCTGTTCACCTTCATCGCGACGTGGACGAACTTCTTCTGGCCGTTCATCGTGCTCGAGCCGGGGAACCCGACCCTGCCCGTGGCCCTGCAGCAGCTGCAGGCGGCCTACTACGTCGACTACTCGCTCGTCCTCGCCGGCGTCGTCCTCGCCGCGATCCCCCTCCTCATCGTCTTCGTCCTCGCCGGGCGGCAGCTCGTGTCCGGCATCATGCAAGGAGCAGTCAAGGGATGACCCTCAACCTCACCTCTTCTGGCCGACATGCCAAGCCTGTTGCGGGAGAGCAGGACTCAACTGCTGGCACCCGGAAGGTGCCGGATGGCTTCGTCCTCGGCGTCGCCACCGCTGCGTACCAGATCGAGGGGGCCCGCCGCGAGGACGGGCGCGCCGACTCAATCTGGGACACCTTCTCGCACAGCCCGGGCGTGGTTGTCAACGGCGACACCGGTGACATCGCGTGCGACCACTACCACCGCTACCCCGGCGATGTCGCCCTGATGAAGTCCCTTGGCGTGCAGTCCTACCGGTTCTCGACGTCATGGGCTCGGGTGTGCCCGGACGGACGGACACTCAACCCCAAGGGGCTCGACTTCTACGAGCGGCTCGTCGACTCCCTCCTCGACGCCGGGATCACCCCGTGGCTCACGCTCTACCACTGGGACCTGCCCCAGGCCTTGGAGGACCGGGGCGGCTGGCCGGTTCGTGAGACGGCTGATCGCTTCGTGGACTACGCCCTCGCCGTACATGACCGCCTGGGGGACAGGGTCTCGACGTGGACGACGCTCAACGAGCCCTGGTGCTCGGCGTTCGTCGGCTACACCAGTGGTGAGCACGCGCCCGGTCGGCAGTCGCCCTCCGACGGGCTCGCCGCGGCGCATCACCTCATGCTCGGCCACGGCCAAGCCGTCGCTGCCCTCCGCGAGCGCGACCCCTCCCTGAAGCTCGGGCTCACCCTGAACTTCACCGTGGCCGACCCCGTCGACCCGTCCAACCCCAGCGACATCGAGGCGGCGAGGCGCATCGACGGCCAGATGAACCGGATCTTCCTCGACCCGATCTTCCGCGGTGAGTACCCGACCGACGTCCTCGAGGACGTCCGCGGCCTCGGGCTCGAGACACACATCAGGGACGGCGACCTCGCGACCATCGCGACCCCGATCGACGTGCTCGGCGTGAACTACTACAACGGAGGCGCCTTCAGCCACCTGCCGCCGCTGTCCGCCCTCAACGCCGTCCCCGCGACGTCCCGGCCGACCCGCTCGCCCTTCCCCGCCGCCGACGGTGTGCACGGCCACCCGCGGGGCCTACCGGTCACCTCGATGGACTGGGAGGTGCAGCCAGAGGGACTGACCCGCCTGCTCGTCCGACTGCACGAGGAGTACACGGG
>DASUQN010000408.1:0-3169 GCA_036280515.1 Intrasporangium sp.
CCGCCGACGACCTCGACTCCGGCACAGGCATTTTCGCAGGCAAGAGCGTCATGGACCTGCTCGCCCAGTCGGTGCGTCTCGGGTGGACGCCCAGCTACCCGACCTTCGACCGCAGCTCGCTCGACCTCGCCGACGACGCAGCCGCTGCGGGCATGGAGCCGCCGGCCTACGTAGCGCAGCAGCTCAAGGAGGGCACGCTGCGCTTCGCCGTCGAGGACCCGGAGGCCGAGCACAACTACCCGCGCATCCTGTCGCTGTGGCGCTCGAACCTGCTCGGCAGCTCGGCCAAGGGCAACGAGTACTTCCTGCGCCACCTGCTCGGCACCGACAGCGCAGCCACCGCCGACGAGGCCGCCCCGGACCAGCGGCCCTCCTCGATCCGCTGGGCGGACGAGGCCGTCGAGGGCAAGCTCGACCTGCTCATGACCCTCGACTTCCGCATGACGAGCTCGACGATCTTCAGCGACGTCGTGTTCCCCGCGGCGACGTGGTACGAGAAGCACGACCTCAGCACCACGGACATGCACCCCTTCGTCCACTCCTTCAACCCGGCGATCAACCCGCCGTGGCAGACGAAGTCGGACTGGGACACGTGGAAGGTCATCGCGAAGAAGTTCAGCGAGCTCGCCGCCGACCACCTCGGCACCCGCAGGGACGTCGTGGCCAAGCCGCTGTGGCACGACACTCCGGAGGCCATGGCCACCGTGCACGGCGTCGTCAAGGACTGGAAGGCCGGCGAGTGCGAGCCGGTCCCGGGCAAGACCCTCCCGGTGATCGCGGTCGCGGAGCGCGACTACACGGCGATCTACGACAAGATGACGTCGATCGGCCCGCTCCTGGAGAAGGTCGGCATGCTGACCAAGGGCGTCGCCTACGACGTCAAGCGCGAGGTCGACATCCTGCGGGGCCGCAACGGCGTGCAGCGCGGCGGCGTCGGCGACGGCCAGCCCAAGGTCGAGACCGACGTCCAGATGGCCGATGCGATGCTCCACCTGGCCGGTGTCTCCAACGGCCACCTCGCGACCCAGGGCTTCCGGTTCCTCGAGAAGCGCACCGGCACGAAGCTCGCCGACCTGGCCGGCGAGCACGAGGGCAAGCAGATCACCTTCGCCGACACGCAGGTCGCGCCGGTCCCGGTCATCACCTCCCCGGAGTGGTCCGGCTCCGAGTCGGGTGGGCGCCGGTACAGCCCGTTCACGATCAACATCGAGCGGAGCAAGCCCTTCCACACCCTGACCGGCCGGCAGCAGTTCTACGTCGACCACGACTGGTTCCTCGGGATGGGCGAGGCCCTCCCGGGCTACCGGCCGCCGCTCAACATGACCACGCTCTTCGGTGAGACGCCGATCGGCGAGCAGACCGAGCTCGGCGTGTCGGTGCGCTACCTGACGCCGCACAACAAGTGGTCGATTCACTCGGAGTACCAGGACAACCTGTTCATGCTGAGCCTCTCCCGAGGCGGCCAGTCGGTGTGGATGAGCGACCGGGACGCCGCGAAGATCGGGGTCAGGGACAACGACTGGATCGAGATGGTCAACCGCAACGGCGTCGTCGCCGCACGCGCGATCGTCAGCCATCGGATGCCCGAGGGCACCGTCTACATGCATCACGCCCAGGACCGGCTCATCGACGTGCCGCTCACCGAGCGCGACCGCAAGCGTGGTGGCATCCACAACAGCCTGACCCGAATCCTGTTGAAGCCCAACCACCTGGTGGGTGGATACGCCCAGCTGGCCTACTTCTTCAACTACATCGGACCCATCGGCAACAACCGGGACGAGGTCACGATGATCCGCAAGCGAACCGCGAAGGTGGAGTACTGACATGTCCGTGCGGCGAACGAAGGGAGCGCACCGATGCGCCTGATGGCCCAGATGGCGATGGTCATGAACCTCGACAAGTGCATCGGCTGCCACACGTGCTCCGTCACGTGCAAGCAGGCGTGGACCAACCGCGCGGGCACCGAGTACGTCTGGTTCAACAACGTCGAGACCCGTCCCGGACTCGGCTACCCCCGCACGTACGAGGACCAGGAGACGTGGGAGGGCGGTTGGGTCCGCAAGTCCAACGGGCGGCTGACGCTCAAGGCGGGCGGGCGGTGGAAGAAGCTCGCGACGATCTTCAGCAACCCCAAGCTGCCGTCGATCCAGGACTACTACGAGCCCTGGACGTACGACTACGAGACGCTGCTCAACTCACCGGCGACGAGCACCTTCCCCGTCGCCCGGCCCAGGTCGCTCATCAGCGGCAAGCAGATGAACGTCGAGTGGTCGGCCAACTGGGATGACGACCTCGGCGGCAGCATGGAACACGCCGCCAAGGACCCGATGCTCAAGGGCATCGAGGACAAGGTGAAGTTCGAGTTCGAGCAGACCTTCATGTTCTACCTCCCGCGCATCTGCGAGCACTGCCTCAACCCGAGCTGTGCCGCGAGCTGCCCGAGCGGCGCGATCTACAAGCGCAGCGAGGACGGCATCGTCCTCGTCGACCAGGACAAGTGCCGCGGGTGGCGCATGTGCGTGTCGGGCTGCCCGTACAAGAAGGTCTACTTCAACCACAAGACCGGCAAGGCGGAGAAGTGCACCTTCTGCTACCCGCGCGTCGAGGTCGGCATCCCGACCGTGTGCGCGGAGACGTGCGTCGGCCGGCTGCGCTACATCGGCCTGATGATCTACGACGCCGACAAGGTGCTCGAGGCGGCGTCGGTGGAGAACGAGCACGACCTCTACGAGGCGCAGTGCGACGTCTTCGTCGACCCCAACGACCCAGAGGTCGCTCGCGAGGCAGAGCGCGCCGGCATCCCGCTCGACTGGATCGAGGCGGCCAAGAAGTCCCCGGTCCGCCGGCTCATCCAGGACTACAAGGTGGCCCTGCCGCTGCACCCGGAGTACCGCACCATGCCGATGGTCTGGTACATCCCGCCGCTGTCCCCGGTCGTCGACGTCGTGAAGGACACGGGCCACGACGCGGAGGACAAGGGCAACCTCTTCGCGGCGATCAACGCGCTGCGCATCCCCGTCGAGTACCTCGCCAACCTCTTCACCGCCGGCGACGTCGTCCCGGTCGAGGGCGTGCTCAGGAAGCTCGCCGCGATGCGGTCGTACATGCGGGACGTGACGTTGAACCGCCCACGGCAGGAGTCGATCGCGGCGGCGGCCGGGCTGACCGG
>DASUQN010000409.1:0-3886 GCA_036280515.1 Intrasporangium sp.
CGGGGCGCTCGCCGAGGAAGGTGGTCGTGACGTCGTGCAGCTCCCGCGTCGCGCCGACGTAGAAGTTGAGCAGCCGCGAGAGCGGGAGGTAGACCTCCTCCACCTCGTTGAGGTCGACCCGGTCGCCGAGGCCACGCAGGCGGGCGAGGTCGTTCTCGTCGAGGACGAGGGGGTAGTTCTCGCGAAGGCGGGACCACGCCTCCCGGTCGAGCTCGACGTAGGGCGACGGCAGGGTCGTGGGGACCCGCCCGTTCGGGCCGTCGTCCTCGATGACGACCGGTTCCGTCAGGTCGTCTCGACGGGATGGCTGCGGCACCCTGCCATTCTTGCCGACGTGGGCCGCCAGCGTGGACTTGGCCCGGGTGGTGGTCCCTTAGGCTGTTCCGCATGTGTGGAATCGTTGGCTATGTCGGCAAGACGCAAGACGGCACGGCGCTCGACGTCGTCATGGAGGGACTGGCGCGACTCGAGTACCGGGGCTACGACTCCGCGGGGGTCGCCCTCATCGACGGCGACCACGTCGAGACGCGCAAGAAGTCGGGGAAGCTCGCCAACCTTCGGGGCGAGATCGAGGCCGACCCGCTGCCCCTGTCGACGACCGGCATCGGCCACACCCGCTGGGCGACGCACGGCGGCCCGACGGACGACAACGCCCACCCGCACCGCGGCGGGGCGGACGGCAAGCTCGCCCTCATCCACAACGGGATCATCGAGAACTTCCACGCCCTGAGGAACGGGCTGATCGCGGACGGCGTCATCTTCTCCAGCGAGACCGACACCGAGGTCGTCGCCCACCTGCTCGCCCGTGCCTACGAGGAGAAGCGCGACCTGACCGAGGCGATGCGGACGGTCGTGGCGGACCTCGACGGAGCCTTCACCCTGCTCGCCATCCACGCGGACCAGCCCGGCGTGGTCGTCGGGGCCCGCCGCAACAGCCCGCTCGTCGTGGGCCTCGGGGACGGCGCCAACTACCTCGGCTCGGACGTCGCCGCCTTCATCGGTCACACGCGTCACGCCCTCGAGCTCGCGCAGGACCAGATCGTCACGATCACGCCCGACGGGGCGACGGTGATCGGCTTCGACGGCTCGAGCGCCCAGGGCAAGGCCTACGAGGTGACGTGGGACGCCGCCGCCGCCGAGAAGGGCGGCTTCGCGACCTTCATGGAGAAGGAGATCAACGAGCAGCCCCACGCCGTCCGTGACACGCTGCTCGGGCGGACCGACCCGGACGGTCGGCTGGTCCTCGACGAGCTGCGCATCTCGGAGGAGCAGCTCAAGGCCGTCGACCGGATCACCATCGTCGCCTGTGGCACCGCGGCCTACGCGGGCATGACGGCGAAGTACGCCATCGAGCACTGGACACGCATCCCGGTCGAGGTGGCGCTCGCCCATGAGTTCCGCTACTGCGACCCGATCGTCGACGAGCGCACCCTCGTCGTGTCGATCAGCCAGTCCGGCGAGACGATGGACACGCTCATGGCGGTCAAGCACGCGCGTGACTTAGGGGCCCTGACGATCTCGATCTGCAACACGCACGGCTCGACGATCCCGAGGGAGTCCGACGCGGTGCTCTACACCCACGCCGGACCCGAGATCGCCGTGGCGTCGACGAAGGCCTTCCTCGCCCAGATCACCGCCTCCTACATCCTCGGGCTCTACCTCGCCCAGCTCCGCGGCGGTGCCTACGCCGACGACGCACAGGCGATCAGGAAGGAGCTCGCCGACGTCCCGGGCAAGATCGAGAAGGTCCTCGGGCAGATGGGGCGGGTCAAGGAGATCGCCGGCTTCATGGCGGACACCCGCGCCGTCCTCTTCCTCGGCCGGCACGTCGGCTATCCGGTGGCGATGGAGGGGGCGCTCAAGCTCAAGGAGCTCGCGTACATCCACGCCGAGGGCTTCGCCGCGGGTGAGCTCAAGCACGGGCCCATCGCGCTCATCGAGCCCGGGCAGCCGGTTTTCGTCATCGTGCCGTCGCCGACGAGCGAGCACGGCCTGCACGGCAAGGTCGTCTCCAACATCCAGGAGATCCGCGCCCGCGGTGCCCGCACCCTCGTCATCGCAGAGGAAGGTGACGAGGCCGTGGTCCCGTTCGCTGACGAGGTGATCCGGGTGCCGGCGACGTCCCCGCTGCTCGCCCCCTTGCTCACCGTCGTGCCGCTCCAGGTCTTCGCCCTCTGGCTCTCCACCTCGAAGGGCCTCGACGTGGACCAGCCGCGCAACCTCGCCAAGTCCGTCACGGTGGAGTGACGGGCCCGCCGGTGGGGGGCTGGTGCGGGATGGTGCGGAGGTCGCGTGAGTGTTGGGGGACGGGGCTGACGTGATCATCGGAGTGGGCATCGACGTGGTGGACATCGCACGGTTCCAGGAGACGCTCGCCCGCACGCCCGCCCTCCGGGAGCGGCTCTTCACGCAGGAGGAGCGGGGGCTGGGAATCGCTTCCCTCGCCGCCCGGTTCGCGGCCAAGGAGGCCTTGGCCAAGTCGCTCGGCGCCCCCGCCGGGTTGCGCTGGACGGACGCCCGCGTCGTGACCGACGACGACGGCAAGCCGGCCCTCGAGATCGGCGGCTCCATCCAGGCGTGGGCCAACGACCTCGGCGTCGACCGGTTCCACGTCTCCATGTCCCACGACGCGGGCGTCGCGTCGGCCGTCGTCATCGCGGAGGGCTGATGATCCGGGCGCTTTCCGTCGCCGATGTGCGGGCCGCCGAGGCGGCCGCCATGGCCCGGCTTCCCGAGGGGGAGCTCATGAGCCGTGCGGCCGAGGGGCTCGCCCAGATCGCCGCAGCCAGGCTCGTGGAACGGGATGGGCGCACCGTCGTCGCGCTCATCGGCGCCGGCGACAACGGGGGCGACACCCTGTATGCCGCTGGGCTCCTTTCCGACACCGGTTTCGCTTGCGCTGTGGTGCTGTTGCCCGAGTCCGGGCGGGCGGGGGTCCACGGTCCCGGGCTCAGGGCCGCCGAGCTCGCCGGGGCAACCGTGCTCGTCGCTGCCGAGGACCCGGCTGTCGCGGCACGCGTCGTGGCCGAGGGCGACCTCGTCCTCGACGGAATCGTCGGCATCGGCGGGCGACCCGGCCTCCGCCCGGCCGCCGCGACCCTCGTCGACGCGATCGCGGACGACGCCTGGGTCATCGCCGTCGACGTGGCGAGCGGTCTCGACCCCGACGGCGTCGACGCCGACGACGACGCGGTGTGGGCGGACGAGACCGTGACCTTCGGTGTCCCGAAGCCAGCGCACCTCCTTCCGGCCGGAGAGGCGGCAACGGGCCGGCTCACGGTCGTCGACATCGGGCTGGCCACCGACGACGTCGCGGCGGCTGTTGAGCGGCTGACCTACGACGACGTGCCCGAGCTCTGGCCGGTGCCGGGCCCCGCCGACGACAAGTACTCCCGTGGCGTGCTCGGCATCGTCGCCGGTGGGGAGTCCTACGCCGGCGCGGCGGTGCTGTCCGTCACCGCTGCGGTGGAGTCTGGGGTCGGGATGGTCCGCTACGTCGGCACGCCCACCCCAACAGGTCTCGTGAGAGGCAGCGTTCCCGAGGCTGTGATGGGCGAGGGCCAGGTCCAGGCTTGGCTGGTCGGCCCTGGTCTCGACCCCGAGTCGACCGGTGAGGAGGCGGCGGCTCAGCTGCGGGTGGCGCGGGACGCCCTCGCAGGCGACCGGCCGGTCGTCGTCGACGCGGGCGGCCTCGACCTGGTGACCGGCAAGCGGACGGCTCCGACCCTGCTCACGCCGCACGCCGGAGAGCTGGCCCGCCTCGTGACCCGGCTTTCCGGGTCAACCAACCGGAACCAGGCATCGGACCGCGGCGGCGCGAGCACGGCGGGCACTGGACCCCCGGTCGGTCGACGCGTGACTCGTGAGGACGTGGAGCGGGAACCCG
>DASUQN010000410.1:0-5879 GCA_036280515.1 Intrasporangium sp.
TCGAGGTTGCCGGCGGGGAGCAGGCCTTCTCCGCGGGCGACGTGGTGCACGTGCGCCCGGGCCAGGACGCGGCTGGCATGATCGGGCCATGATGGAGGCAGGCGGGACGGGGGCCGGCGGCTCCCGGCCCGACGGGGCCGCAGCCGAATCGGCTGCGGCATCCGAGCCCCTCGACGCCGACGTGGACGCCAGGGACGTGACCGAGAGGCTGCTCGGGCGGCCCCTCGAGCTGCGCCGGCGTGACGTCACCCGCGACGCCGGCGTCTCGCTCCTGTCGGCCCAGAAGTTCTGGCGTGCCCTGGGCTTCCCCGTCGTCTACACCGACGACGAGCTGTTCACCGCGGCCGACGTGGACGCATTGCGCACCGTGGCCGGCATCGTCCGCGAAGGGAGCATCGACGAGGCGCTCGCGCTCGCCATGACGCGTGCCGTTGCCCGCTCGGCCGACCGCCTCGCCGTGTGGCAGGCACAGCTCGTCGCCGAGGCCGTCGAGACCGAGACGTCGCTCGCTCGCAGCGTCGAGGGAGCGGAGCCCAGTGCGGGGGCGGAGCCGGGTGCGGGGGCGGAGCCGGGTGCGGGGGCGGAGACCCGGGTCGTGCCGTCCTTCGAGACCGCCACGGAGGCCGCCCACAAGATGGCAGAGCTCGCCGACCGCTTCGAGCCGCTGCTCGTCTACGCCTGGCGGCGGCACCTGAGCGCGGCGATCTCTCGGATGCTCGCCGATTCCGACCCGCAGAGCTACGGCCTGGTGAAGATGCGTTCCGTCGGTTTCGCCGACCTCGTCAACTTCACGTCCCTGGTGCGCAAGATGTCCGAGCGCGACCTCGCCCGTCTCGTCCACCGGTTCGAGCGGCTCTCCTCGGACGTCATCACGGCCCACGGAGGCCGCCTCATCAAGACGGTGGGGGACGAGGTGCTCTTCACCACCGTGCAGGCCGCTCCCGCGGCCGCCATCGCGCTCGACCTCATCGACACCATCGGGCAGGACGACGTCCTGCCCGAGGTCAGGTGCGGCATGGCCCGCGGACCGATCGTCTCGAGCCTGGGCGACGTCTTCGGCACGACGGTCAACCGCGCCTCCCGCCTCACCGCCGTCGCCCAGGCCGGCACCGTGCTGGTCGACGCCACCATGGCACGAGAGCTCGCCACGCTCTCCGGCTTCAGGCTCGCCGGCCAACGCCGCCGGATCCTGCGCGGTGTCGGGCCCGTGTCGCCCTCGCTCCTGCGCCGCGCCTCGGCCGAGGGCCGCCGCGTCACCTGACCCCCCTGTCCCAGCGCCCTACCCACCGAGGAGCCACGCGTGACCCAGTCCCACCAGTCGTCCACTCCGAGCCGGAGCCTCGTGCGCATCGAGCGTTTCGCCGATCCTGCCCTCGCCCACGTCGCCGAGCTCGTGCTCGACCGGCCCGAGGCGCTCAACGCCGTCTCCACCGCAATGGCCGGGGCCATCCGCGACGCCGCCCAACAGCTGGCGGGCGATGACACGGTTCGGTGCGTCGTCCTGACCTCGAGCCACGAGAAGGCCTTCTGCGTCGGGGCCGACCTCAAGGAGCGCAACGCCCTGAGCGATGCCGAGCTCGTGCAGCAGCGGCCGCTGGCCCGCTCGGCGTACGGCAGCGTGCTCGCCCTCCCGATGCCGGCGATCGCCGCGGTCGACGGGTTCGCCCTCGGCGGGGGCTTCGAGCTCGCCCTGTCGTGCGACATCATCGTGGCGGGCGAGGGTGCGCTGGTCGGGCTGCCCGAGGTCGGCGTCGGCGTCATACCGGGCGGCGGCGGCACGCAGCTGCTCGTTCGGCGCGTCGGCTGGTCCCGGGCGGCGAGGATGGTCTTCACCGCCGCCAAGCTGCCGGCCGCGGACGCCTTCGCGCTCGGGGCGGTCGACGAGCTCGTCGCGCCAGGCCTCGCCCGCGACCGAGCGCTCGAGCTCGCCCGGACCATCGCCGCGAACTCGCCGGTGGGGCTGCGCAACGCGAAGCGAGCGATGCGCCTCGGCGCGGACGTCGACCTCACGTCAGGACTCGAGATCGAGGACGCCTGCTGGCGGGCCACGGCCTTCTCCGGCGACCGCCGCGAAGGCGTGGCCGCATTTGCGGAGAAGCGCACGCCCAACTGGCCGGGCCGCTGAGGTCACGACCGTGCGGCGGCCGGCCCAGCGGCATACGACGTGATGTGGCGAGGGTGCAGTTGGCGCCACGACGCGTACCACACACTCGACGTGCGTGGGCGCCCGCACTGCGTGGCGACGGACGCGCAGGTGGCACAAAAGGGCAATATCGATAGGCTGCGGTCGTTCGGTGCACGCCGGCCGCCCACGCTGTGGGCCCCACCACACGGCGATTCGAGGACGGTGACATGACGCGAGTGCTCCTGGCCGAGGACGATCCAGCGATCTCCGAGCCCCTCGCCCGTGCGCTCCGCCGTGAGGGGTACGAGGTCGACGTCCGCGAGGATGGGGCCGCCGCGCTCGACGGGGCGAAGGACAACCCGGACCTCGTCCTGCTCGACCTCGGACTGCCCAAGATCGACGGGCTCGAGGTCTGCCGTCGCCTCCGGGCCGAGGGGAGAAGCATCCCGGTGCTCATCCTCACGGCGCGGGCCGACGAGGTCGACACCGTGGTCGGCCTCGACGCGGGGGCCGACGACTACGTCACCAAGCCCTTTCGGCTGGCCGAGCTGCTCGCCCGGGTCCGTGCTCTCCTGCGTCGCACCCCCGTCGACGCGCCCGCCGACGCTGGGGACCTCGTCAAGATCGACTCGGACGGACGGCGTGCCTGGTTCAAGGGCGAGGAGCTGCAGCTGACGGCCAAGGAGTTCGACCTGCTCCGCGTCCTCGTCCGCGAGCAGGGCAAGGTCGTCTCGCGTGAGCAGCTGATGCGGGAGATCTGGGACACCTCGTGGTTCGGCTCGACGAAGACCCTCGACATGCACATCTCCGTGCTGCGCCGCAAGCTCGGTGACGAGGCGACGTCACCGCAGTACATTGCCACGGTGCGCGGCGTCGGCTTCCGGTTCGAACGGCCCAGACCAGAGTGACCGTGCGGCGCACGCTCGACCGGGTCACGCTCGTCACCGCGGCGACGACGGCGGGCGTGGCCGCGCTCGGGACGACGGGCGTCGTGGGCTACGTCGTGACGAGCCGGCCGGACATCGTCCGGGACTGGCTCGACACGGACGCCTCGGTCGGCATCGCGCGCTTCGCGGCGGCGGCGGCGATCGTGTGCCTCGCCGGTCTGGCACTCGGCCACCTCGCGAGCCTTCCGGTCCGGCGGCTGCTCGAGCGGTCCGCGACCGCACTGGCCCAGCTGGCCGACCGCTACGCCAATGGCGAGGCGCGCCTCGAGCCCCTGCGCTCCGGCATCGCGGAACTCGACCACGTCTCCGACGTCATCGCTCGGCGCGCCCATGACATGACCCGCTCGCTCGCAGCGGAGCGCGACTTCGCGTCCGATGCCTCGCACCAGCTGCGCACTCCGCTGACCGCCCTGCTCATGCGCCTCGAGGAGATCGCCGAGACGGACGACGTGGCGGCCGTCAAGGAGGAGGCCAACATCGCCATCGCCCAGGTCGAGCGACTCACCCGGGTCGTCGACGACCTGCTCGGGCGCTCGCGAGGCGCCAACGGGCCGGCACCCGCCGTGTCGCTTGACTCCGTCATCGCCGCCCTCCAACGCGAGTGGCAGCCGGCCTTCGAGCAGGCGAGGCGGTCGGTGCGGGTCCGCGGTGAGCGTGGCCTCTTCGTGCGGTCGACCCCGGTCGCCCTCTCGCAGGTCCTCTCGACGCTGCTCGAGAACTCCCTTGCGCACGGCCGCGGCACGGTGGACGTCCACGCCCGACGATCGGGACCGTCGGTCATCGTCGAGGTCAGCGACCAGGGCGAGGGCGTTGCGCCAGCGATGGCACCGCACATCTTCGAGCGTTCCGTGAGCAGCGGGACCGGTGGCAGCCGCGGGCTCGGGCTGGCTCTCGCCCGCGACCTCGCCGAGGCCAACGGGGGACGACTCGACCTCGTGCAGGCCCAGCCGGCCCGCTTCGCCCTCTTCCTCTCCGAGGCCGAGTCCGGCTGAGCAACGGGTGACGCGGGCATCGCGGGTTACCCTTCGCTGGTGAGACGGTTGCGGGACTACCTGTTCGTGCGCCACCGGCACAACTGGCTGCTGCTGTTCCGCTTCGCGCTGGTCGGGGCGTCCGGTGTGGTCGTCAACCTGGCCACCCTCGTGCTGGTCAAGCGGCTGGGGCCCGATCCGGACGACCCGATCATCGGCCTGCCGTTCACCGACTACAACGTGCGGTGGTACCACCTCTACTCGACCATCGCCTTCTTCGTTGCCAACCTGTGGAACTTCCAGCTCAACCGGTCCTGGACCTTCCGCAGGGGAGCGCACAAGTCCTGGTGGCGCGAGTACTGGCCGTTCGTCACGGTCGGACTTCTCGGGCAGCTCGTCGGCCTCGTGCTGCTCACACTGCTCATGCACCCGCACTCGCCATTGGCGCTGCCGGCCTCGGTCCTCGACGACTCGACCGGGCTGCGGACCCGCCTCTACTGGGCGCAGCTCATCGTCATCGCCGTCGTCACACCCATCTCCTTCGTCCTCAACAAGCTGTGGACCTTCGCGGCTGTGCGCACCCGACACAGCGAGCTCGCCGACCCGGCCCACACGGAGGCCGTGCTCCACGAGACGGTCCTCCCTGGAGTGGACGAGGAATCCACCGAGCCTGCGGCCCACTAGGCTGGGGCCCCGTGACCGAGCCGAAGCGTGCCCCCGGAGGCTTCCCCGTGGTCGGCGTCGTGGGCGGTGGCCAGCTGGCCCGCATGATGCAGGGACCCGCGATCGAGCTCGGGGTTCAGCTGTCCGTCCTGGCCGAGGACGAGGTCGCCTCCGCCGCGCTCGTCATCCCGTCATCGCCGGTCGGGCGGCACACCGAGCTCGACCACGTGCTCGACTTCGCCCGGTCCTGCGACGTCGTCACCTTCGACCACGAGCACGTGCCGCAGCCGGTGCTGCAAGCTCTCGAGTCGGAGGGCATCGTCATGCGCCCGAGCCGCTCCGCCCTCAGGTTCGCCCAGGACAAGCTCGCGATGCGCGAGCGGTTGACCGAGCTCGGCATTGCCTGCCCTCGCTGGGCCGTGGCCAGGGAGGCGGCCGACGTGGAGCGATTCGGTGATCTGGTCGGGTGGCCGATCATCGTCAAGACGCCCCGTGGCGGCTACGACGGCAAGGGCGTCATCGTCGCCTCCTCGAGCGACGACGCGGCGGGTTGGCTCGCGCACGTCGGGGAGCCGGGCCCCATGTCCGACGGTCTGCTCCTCGAGGAGAGGGTCGACTTCACCCGTGAGGTCGCCGCCCTCGTGGCACGCAGCCCGTCCGGCCAGGCCGCAGCGTGGACCGTGGTCGAGACCGTCCAGACGCAAGGCATCTGCACCGAGGTCCTCGCTCCAGCGCCGGACCTCGACCCGTACTTCGCGTCGACGGCCACCGAGGCCGCCCTGCGGATTGCGGGAGAGCTGGATGTCACCGGCGTCCTGGCCGTCGAGATGTTCGAGGTGCCGGGTCCAGCCGGCCAGCCGGGCCATGTCGTCAACGAACTCGCCATGCGACCGCACAACAGCGGCCACTGGTCGATGGACGGTGCGGTCACCGGTCAGTTCGAGCAGCATCTCCGTGCGGTGCTCGACCTGCCGCTCGGTGACCCCCGGCCGCGCGCCCCGTGGACGGCCATGGCCAACGTGCTCGGTGGCGACTACCCGGACCTGTATCCCGCCTATCGGCACGTCATGGCCAGAGACCCCGGTGCCAAGGTCCACATGTACGGCAAGGGGGTACGGCCCGGTCGCAAGATTGGTCATGTCAACGTCAGCGGGCCGGACCTGGCCGACGCGC
>DASUQN010000411.1:0-3606 GCA_036280515.1 Intrasporangium sp.
GCGAAGTCGTCCAGCCACCGGTCCATCCGGCGCCGACGGAGCAGCACCGGAACAGCGATCGCGAGCGCGATCACGATCGCCGCGAGCAACCACCACACCCAAGCCGGGACGCCCTGGGACTCTGCTGCCGTGCTCTCTGCAGCGACCGTCGTGCTTGGCACGGATGGCTGGGCGACGGCGGTCGTCTCCGTCGGTGTGGGAGCCGGTTCGGTGGGTGTGGAGGTCGGCTCGGTCGGGCTCGAGGTCTGTGTCTGCTCTGTCGTTGTCGGCGTCCGGGGAGTGGTGGTGGTCGGTCGCAGCGACGTGGGCTCGGCAGTTGCGGACGTGGTCCTCGTGGGCAGCGTCGGCGTCGGTAGGGTCACCGTCGGCGGTGTCACCGCAGGCCCTGTCACCGTCGGCAGCGTCACGGTGGGTGGCGTCGCGGTGGGCGCAGTCACGGTCGGTGACACGTCGGCCGTTCGGGACGGGCTGAGGGTGGGCAGGTTCACCTCGCCGCCGCCCGCGCACGCGGTGAGCAGGATGGCGGCGCCGAACGTCAGGGCGACGAGTCTCGCCGATGACTCCAGTTTCATCAGGAGATCCCTCCTGGGGCGAGCTGTGCACCCTCGGTTGGCTGCAGCGTGATGTGGATCCCTGAGACCACATGGTGCCCTGTCCGGTCTCGTCCTGACCGGATTTCCTCCGGAACACGCCGGACCCGGAGGAGCGGATGCGCCCAGACACGAGTACGTGAAGTCCGCTACCGGTGAGGAGCCGGCGCTCCTTGGGAGTCAGGAGTCGAAGCCGACGCCCAACCGGTCGAGCACCTTGAGCCACAGGCCGCGTTGCCCGGTGCGGTCCTCCGCTGCGAGGGCCGCCCGGGTGGCACGCACGGCGGCGTAGCGAATCGGCTCCGGCGGGAAGGGAATCGGCTTCTCTCGTACCATGCGCAGCCGCGTCGCCTCGGTGTCACGCCCGTCGACCAGATCGAGCGCGACGCGAGCCCCGAACCGGGTTGACCCGACACCGAGCCCGGTGTAGCCGATCGCGTAGGCGAGCCGACCACCAAGGGCCGTTCCGAACACCGGGGTGAACCGTGACGTCGTGTCGATCACCCCCGCCCACCGGTGCGTGAAGCGCAAGCCCTCGAGCTGCGGGAAGATGTCGAAGAAGTGCTGGGCCAGCAGCCGGTGCGACCCCTCCTGCTGCTCCAGTGCCGGGTCGATGCGGCCGGGGAAGTGGTAGTTGGCGTCGTAGCCCCCGAAGAGCACCCGGTCGTCGAGCGTCCTTCGGTAGTAGTGGAACTGGTTGCCGGCATCGGTCAGACCCTCACGTCCCTGCCACCCGATCGACCCGAGCTGTGCAGGACTCAACGGCTCGGTCATGAGCACGTGGTCATAGACGGGCAGCACCCAGGCCCGGAGCCGCCGAAGCACTCCGGGCGCAGCCCCGGTCCCGACGACGACGCGGCCTGCCGTCAGGCTGCCCCACTCGGTCGCCATCCGGACGCCGGTACCGTCGACGTCGAAGCCGGTGACCCGGGTGTCCTCGTGCAGCCGCACGCCCAGCCCCTCTGCGGCCGATGCCAGTCCCCACACCAGACGGGCCGGGTCGACCAGTCCGACCTCCGGGTCGAAGAACCCGCCCCGGTAGAGCGGCGAGTCGACCCGGGAGCGAGCGCCCGCAGCATCGAGCAGCTCGACCGCCTTGCCGTGCTTCACATGCAGCTCGTGGGCATCCCGGACCGCGCTGACCTGGTGCTCGCTCAGCGCGAGGGTCAGCTCGCCGGGCAGGTGGAAGTCGGCGTCGATGCCGTGCTCCACCAGCGCGGCCTGCCAGCCGGCGAAGTTCTCGGACGCCAAGCGCTCGAGGGTCGCGATCTCGTCCGGCCACTGGGCCACGCCCTGCGCCAACCCATGAGTCAGCGAGGGCGACACGAAGCCGCCGTTCCGACCACTGGCACCCACCCCCAGCCGACCGGCCTCGAGCAGTACCACGTCGCGGGACGGGTCGTCCTCCTTCGCCTGGAGCGCGGCCCAGAGGCCGGTGAAACCGCCGCCGACGATGACGAGGTCGGCGCGGCCCTGGTGTCCCGTCAGGACAGGGCGAGGGGTTGGACGCAGCTCGGGCCGATCCGTCCAGAACACGTCCGGCCGGGCATCGGCGAGGCTGGTGGCGGGAGCAGAGGAGAAAGCCATGGTGCACCGGATTGCACCATGGTTGGGTGTCGCTGTGAAGGGCACTTCGATCCAGAGCGAACTGCTGCAGGTCTTCCACGAGACTTGCCGGCTCGTGTTGCCCGCGCCCATCGACGGGTACCGCGTCGAGTGGGACGGTCCGATCCGCCGGGAGTACGGCCTCGACCCCACGAAGCACGCGACCATCGACTGCCCACGGGGACTCGGCCCCGACCCTGCCGCCCATGACGGCATCATCGCCACCCAGCGCGACTTCTTCCGCGCGCGCGGTCAGGAGCTCGAGTGGAAGACCTACGACTACGACGAGCCACCCGACCTGGGCGCTCGCCTCACAGCCGCCGGCTTCGTCAAGGAGGACGACGAGGCCCTCATCCTCGGTGAGGCTCGCCCTCTCGCGGGGCAGGCCATCAACCTCCCCGACGGCCTCGTCGTCCGGGCCGTGGACAGCAAGGACGACTTCGTCCGCATCCGCCACCTGTACCGACGGGTCTGGGGTGACGACCCGGCCTGGATCAGCGGCTCGCTCCACGAGCGGTGGGAAGCCCAGCCCGAGACGATGGACGTCGTCGTCATCGAGGAGTCCCGCGACGGCCCGGTGCTCTGCTCCGCGCGCTCGGAGTACGACGCGAGCCCCTTCACCGGGCTCTGGGGCGGGTCGACGGACCCCGACTGGCGCGGCCGCGGCCTGTACCGGGCCACGCTGCTGCACCGCGCCCGTCTCGGCCTCGCCAGGGGCAAGCACTACGTCCGCGTCGACGCAACGCCGGACTCCGAGCCGATCCTGCGCCGCCTCGGCCTCCACCGGGTCGCCACGACGACCCCCTACGTCCTCAGCCCGTGAGGACGCGTGCCGCCGACCCGGTGGAGCTCGAGTCCCTCTCCCGTCAATCCGTCAGTAGACGTTCACCCCGTAGACGTTCACGGCCTCGCGGACGGGCTGGAAGTAGGTCGTCCCTCCCGTCGTGCAGTTGCCGCTGCCGCCGGACGTGAGCCCCAGGGCCCTCGTGCCGTCATAGAGCGGGCCGCCCGAGTCCCCGGGCTCAGCGCAGACGTTGGTCTTGATGAGCCCCGACACGGTGCCGCCGCCCTGGTAGCGGACCGTGGCGTTGAGCCCGGTGACCGTCCCGGAGTGGACGCCCGTCGTCGAGCCGTCCCGGGTCACCCTCTCGCCGACGAACGCGTCGGCGACGGAGAACCCGCCGGGGTGCGACAACGAGAGGTTGCTGTAGCGAACCAGCGCATAGTCGTTCCCGGGGAAGCTGTACCCCGTCGTCGGGCCGATGAGGGTCGTGCGGCTGGCGCTGGTGTACCAGTTCTTCTCGGACTTTCCGCAGTGGCCGGCGGTGAGGAAGTAGTACGTGCCGCCCTTGACGACGTTGAAGCCCAGTGAGCACCGGTACCTCGAGCCGTAGATCGCGTCGCCGGCCGA
>DASUQN010000412.1:0-4815 GCA_036280515.1 Intrasporangium sp.
TAGTCGGCGTCGACCACCTTGCGCACCTGCTTGAGGAACTCGTGCGTCCTCGACAGGTTCTCGCAGTTGGTCCCCTCCTCCTCGAAGAGGTAGGGCACGGCGTCCAGCCGGAATCCGTCCACGCCCAGGTCCAGCCAGAACCGCAGCGCGGAGATGATCTCCTCCTGCACCGCCGGGTTCTCGTAGTTGAGGTCCGGCTGGTGGGAGAAGAAGCGGTGCCAGAAGTACTGCTTGCGGACCGGGTCGAACGTCCAGTTCGAGACCTCGGTGTCGACGAAGATGATGCGGGCGTCGGGGTAGCCCTCGTCCGTGTCGGACCAGACGTAGAAGTCGCCGTAGGGGCCGTCGGGCTCGGCCCGGCTCGCCTGGAACCACGGATGCTGGTCGCTCGTGTGGTTCATCACGAGGTCCGTGATGATCCGGATTCCCCGGGCGTGCGCCTGCGACACGAGCTCGGTGAACTCCGGCAGAGTGCCGAACTCCGGCAGCACGGCCTTGTAGTCGGCGATGTCATAGCCGCCGTCACGCAGCGGCGATGCGTAGAACGGCGGCAGCCACAGGCAGTCGACGCCGAGCCACTGGAGGTAGTCGAGTCGGCCGATGAGACCAGTGAAGTCGCCGGCTCCTGAGCCCTTGGAGTCGGAGAAGGCCCGGACCAGCACCTCGTAGAAGACGGCCTTGCGAAACCACTGGGTGTCGTACTTCAGGCCGGGCTGGGCGAGGTTGAGTCCCTGCATGGATTCAGTGGCTCCTCACGCTGATGATGTGGACGGGCTCCGAGTCCGGTCCGAGTCGCACGTAGTTGTCCTGTCGCCAGGTCCAGGTCTGGTTCAGGACGTGGTCGTGCGCGTCGAACGTCGACCACGCCGCCAGTCCCAGCGCCTCCATGTCGAGGTGCACCCACGTCTCGCGGGTCGCGTGCGGGTCGAGGTTCGCGACGACGAGAACGGTGTCGCGGTGTCCGTCCACCAGCCTCGTCTTGGAGTAGACGAGGAAGCTGTCGTCGTCCGCGCGGTGGAAGTGGAGGTTGCGCAGCCAGCGCAGCGCCGGGTGCCAGCCACGGATCTCGTTGAGCCGCTTGAGGTACCACGCCAGCGACCGGCTCTCGAGCGGACCACCGGGCTCGTAGAGGTACCACTGCCGGTCCTTGTACTCGTACTTCTCGTTGTCGAGCTGCTCCTCGGCGCCCGGCCGGGCGACGTGCTCCATGAGCTCGTAGCCGGCATAGATTCCGTACGTGGGGACCATCGTCGCCGCGAGGGCAGCCCGCAGCTTCCACGCGGTCGGGCCGCCGTACTGCATGAAGGGCGTGAGGATGTCGTGCGTCGTCGGCCAGAAGGAGGGGCGCATGTACGCCGCAGCGTCCCCGGAGATCTCGCGGCCGTACTCCTCGAGCTCCCAGGCCTCGTTGCGCCACGCGAAGTACGTGTAGCTCTGCTGGAACCCTGCCTTGGCGAGGGCGTGCATCATGGCCGGCTTGGTGAAGGCCTCGGAGAGCCAGACCGTCTCCGGATGATCCTTGGCCACGTCGGCGATCAGCCACTGCCAGAAAGGAACCGGCTTCGTGTGCGGGTTGTCGACACGGAAGATGCGGATCCCGTGGTCGAGCCAGACCTGGATGACCCGCCGCACCTCCGCATAGGCGCCCGCGGGGTCGTTGTCGAAGTTGAGCGGATAGATGTCCTGGTACTTCTTCGGCGGGTTCTCGGCGTAGGCGATCGTGCCGTCCGCCCGGGTGGTGAACAGCTGCGGATGGGTCTGCACCCACGGATGGTCGGGGGAGGCCTGCAACGCGAGGTCGAGTGCGACCTCGAGGCCGTGGCGCCCGGCCTCCGCGACGAAGAAGTCGAGGTCCTCGAAGGTGCCGAGATCGGGGTGGATGGCATCGTGGCCGCCGTCGGGCGATCCGATGGCATAGGGCGACCCGGGGTCGCCGGGCTCGGGGGACAGCGTGTTGTTCCGCCCCTTGCGCGCCGTCGTGCCGATCGGGTGGATCGGGGTCAGGTAGACGACGTCGAAGCCGAGGTCAGCGATCGCGGGGAGTCGCTTCGCCGCGCTCCGGAGCGTCCCTGACGTCCACTCACCGGTCTCCGGATCCCGACGCGCCCCTTCGGAGCGGGGAAAGATCTCGTACCACGCCCCGTAGAGGGCGCGCTCGCGCTCGACGAGGAGGGAGTACTGCCGTGTGGGCGAGACGTACTCTCGCAGCGGCATCCACGAGGCCAGCCCCTTGATCTCGGGGGAGGTGGCCGCCCCGAAGCGGTGGGCGGCAGGGCGGTCACGGTCCCCCAGCGCCGCGATGCCCTTGTCGATCTCGCTCGCGTCGGCCCCCATGCCGCGCACCGCCTCGGCGAACCGCTCGAGGACCCGCACGCCCTCGGCGCACATGAGCTCCTCGTCGAGGCCCGCGCCGATCTTGATCTCGGCGTCGTGGACCCACGTGGCGTAGGGGTCGGACCAGCCCTCGACGCGGTAGGTCCACCACCCCGTCCGGTCGGCGCGCACTGTCGCGCTCCACTCCGACAGACCGACGTTGTCGCAGTGCATCGCGAAGTAGTGGTCCTGGCCGTCCGGGTCGGTGAGCACCGCCTGCGCGTTGACCGCGTCGTGTCCCTCGCGGAACACCTTGGCGCGGATGACGAAGTCCTCCCCGACGACGGACTTGGCCGGGCGCTGACCACAGTCGACGATCGGTCGCACGTCCATCACCGGGATGCGCCCGATCGGCGTGGCGCCGCCCGGCATCCCCTCGACGGTCGGTGGCGTGCTGGCCGGCTTCGCCGGGGCCAGGTGGGTGGCTCCGGCCTCGGTGTCGTCGGTCAGGCCGACCTCGGCAACCGGTGTCGCGGCGGGCTCGACAGTCGCTTTCGTGCTCCCCCTGAGGGGCGGCTTGGCGGGCTGGTTCGGACGAGATGTCGGGGAGGAGCCAGTCACGGGATCGACCGTATCGAATGTGCGTCGTTTCTCACCCCCTCCCCCGGCTGCCGACTTCCGCGACGCTGTCCAACCCCGGCGAGGCGTCTGCAAGAAGGCTGAAACGCTTGCAAGATCTTGCTGGGACCAGCCGTATGCTGTCCCCTCGTGAAGGCAATTCGTCGCTTCAGCGTCCGCACCGTCCTGCCACGCCGCATCGAGGGCCTGGGCGTCCTCGCCAGCAACCTCCGCTGGTCGTGGCACCCGGAGACACGGGACCTCTTCGCCAGCATCGACCAGAAGGAGTGGGCCGACACCAAGGAGGACCCGGTCCGCCTCCTCTCCCGTCTGTCGAGCGAGCAGCTCGCTGCCCTCGCGGCGGACGATGAGTTCGTCGGGCGCGTCGTCGCCGCGAACGAGGACCTGCACTCGTACCTGACGAACGAGCGCTGGTACCAGACCTGGGGCCGGGAGCAGGAGGCCGCTGGCCGCGCTGCCCCGAATGCGATCGCCTACTTCAGCCCGGAGTTCGGCATCACGGCCGTCCTCCCGCAGTACTCCGGTGGTCTCGGCATCCTCGCCGGCGACCACCTCAAGACCGCCTCGGACCTCGGCGTGCCGATCGTCGGCGTCGGCCTCTTCTACAAGACCGGCTACTTCAAGCAGTCCCTGTCAGCGGACGGTTGGCAGCTCGAGTCCTACCCCGTGCTCGACCCTGACGGGCTGCCGCTCGCCCTCGTCAGGGAGGCCGACGGCAGCCCCGCGGTCGTCTCGATCAACCTGCCCGCCGGCCGCGTCCTGCGCGCCCACATCTGGCGGGCCCAGGTCGGCCGTGTGCCGCTCCTGCTGCTCGACTCCGACGTTCCCGGCAACGACGAGCAGACGCGCAAGGTGACCGAGTCGCTCTACGGCGGCGGCGGGGACACCCGCCTCGAGCAGGAGCTGCTCCTCGGTGTCGGCGGCGTCCGGGCGCTGCGCACCTGGTCGCGTCTGACCGGCGCGCCGGCGCCGGAGGTCTACCACACCAACGAGGGCCACGCCGGCTTCCTCGGCGTGGAGCGGATCGCCGAGCTCGTCCGCGACCACGGACTCACGTTCGACGAGGCGCTCGAGGCGGTCCGGTCGGCGACCGTCTTCACGACGCACACACCGGTCCCCGCGGGCATCGACCGCTTCGACGCCCACAAGGTCGAGCTCTTCTTCGGCGGCGCCAACGCGATGCCGGGCGTGCCCGTCGAGCGACTGCTCATGCTGGGCGCGGAGGACTACGAGGGCGGTCAGCCGGGCATCTTCAACATGGCGGTCATGGGGCTGCGCCTCGCCCAGCGCGCCAACGGCGTCTCACGGCTGCACGGCCACGTCAGCCGGGAGATGTTCGACGGCCTGTGGCCGGGCTTCGGCGAGGACGAGGTGCCGATCACGAGCATCACCAATGGCGTCCACGCCCCGACCTGGGTCGACCGGAAGGTCTACGACGCGGCGCGCGCCCACCTCGGCACGGCCGATGTCGCGGGTGAGAACGCCTGGGAGCGGGTCTCCAGCGTGCCGGCGGAGGTGACCTGGCGGGTCAAGGGCGACATGCGCGCCGCCCTGGTGCAGGAGGTCCGCCGGAGGGTGCGCTCGTCGTGGCTCAAGCGTGGCGCCGCACCCGCCGAGCTCGGCTGGGTCGACGACGTGCTCGACCCCGACGTGCTGACGATCGGCTTCGCCCGGCGCGTGCCGACCTACAAGCGGCTCACCCTCATGCTCAGTGACAAGGAACGACTCAAGCGC
Organism: Intrasporangium sp.; assembly: GCA_036280515.1. GTDB lineage: Bacteria > Actinomycetota > Actinomycetes > Actinomycetales > Dermatophilaceae > Intrasporangium. The sequence continues at coordinate 4,687 of DASUQN010000412.1, forward strand.
CTGCTGTTGCACCCGGAGCGGCCCATCCAGCTCGTCATCGCGGGCAAGTCGCACCCGGCGGACGAGACCGGCAAGCGGCTCATCCGGGAGATGGTGCAGTTCGCCGACGACCCGGAGATCCGCCACCGG
>DASUQN010000413.1:0-7945 GCA_036280515.1 Intrasporangium sp.
CAGATCCGGGCCGACCTCGACGACCCGCGGACCCGTGACCTGGCCGAGGCGTTCGCAGCGCCGGTCATGATCAATGCGAGGCTGCGCGACGGCTCGTTGCGCGCGGCCGCCCGAGAGCGCGGCGCGGCCGTGCTGCTCTACGAGGCCGGTGAGGCGTGGCGCTTCGATGCGTGGGCCATCGAGGCGGGAGTCGTCGGGGTGCGCCGGGTGCTCGCAGCCCTGGGCATGGTCGATCGGGTCGAGGAGGACATGCCCACTCCGAGCCTCGTCTCCCGCTCCAGCGGCTGGGTCCGGGCCCGGCGCACCGGGATCCTCCAGCTCGATGCGGTCCTGGGCCAGCGGGTCGAGTCCGGCGACCGGTTGGGCAGCCTCTCCGACTCCTTCGGCAAGACGCTGCGACTCGTCCACGCCGACCGGTCCGGCATCGTCGTCGGCAGGACGACCACGCCGCTCGTCAACCGCGGGGACGCCCTCATCCACATTGCGGGGCTCGAGCCGAACCGCACGGGTGCCGAAGCAGGCGGGGCGAGCGAAGACGTCGAGGAGCAGGTCGAGACGTTGCCCCACGGGGACCTCGATCCCGACCTCAGTTGAGCGCCGTTCTCGGCTGACATGTCGGACACCTCCCCGCAGTTGGCCCCAATCTCCGGACGGGGGCTTCGGCCGCTCCTACGGTGGGTTGGTCAGGGGGCGCCTGTTGGTTCTCACCAAGAGAGGCATGACCATGACACATCACCTCGGGCGACGGACCGCCGTCGCCGCAGCCGCGGCACTCCTGGGCGCCGCAGCCATTGTCGCGCCGGCGTCGGCCGAGCAGATCGAGAAGTTCCACGACGAGTTCACCGCCTCGCACGTCGAGCAGGAGGAGCACGGCGAGGAGTTCTGCGGGGGCGGCTTCAGCGCCCCGGTGCTCTGGGAGGGCGTCTCCGAGTTCCGCGGCCACGCGGTGGTACGGGGCGATGGGCTCGTCTACTTCGGCGAGTCGTTCCGCGTCGTCGACACGTGGACGAACACCGAAACCGGCGCCACCTTTGTCGACACCAGGAAGATGCGCGGCGGAGACTGGCGGGTCACGGACAACGGCGACGGCACCCTGACCATCGTGTTCGCGGACCGGGGGGTGCACACCGCGGAGGCTGATGGTGAGGTGATCGCCCGGGAGGCCGGCCTCTTCCGCGGAAGCTTCCTCGTCGACCACGGCGGGACGCCCGGCGACCCCAGTGACGACGAGTTCATCACCGACCTCGGCGTCGAGAAGCACGTGGGCCTGCTGGGCTTCGAGGGTCGAGACTTCTGCGACGACCTCAGGACGTACGTCGGTTGACACTGGAAAGGGCCGCCGTCGTTACGATGCGAGCATGCCCCGACTCGTGCTCACCGTCATCGGAGACGACCGCTCCGGCCTCGTGGAGGCGCTCGCGAACGTCGTCACCAACCACGGGGGCAACTGGGAGCACAGCCAGATGGCTGAGCTGGCCGGCAAGTTCGCCGGCATCGTCGTCGTCTCCGTCCCCGCCGATCGCGCCGACGAGCTGACCAGCTCACTGGACGAGCTCGAGGGCCTCCTCGAGGTGTCGGCCCATCCGGGCGCCGAGTCCGAGACTGCCGAAGCGGCGGAGGCCCAGCACACCCTGACCATCGACCTGGTCGGCAACGACCATCCGGGGATCGTCCACGACGTGTCGGCGGTGCTCGCCCGGCACGGCCTCAGCATCGAGACGATCGAGACGGAGACGCGCGACGCGCCGATGGCGGGCGGACGCCTCTTCGAGGCGCACGTCGTCGTCGGCCTGCCGCCGTCAGCGCAGGTCGCGCGCATCCGCGGCGACCTCGAGCGCCTCGCGACGGAGCTTCTCGTCGACCTCGACGTGAGCGAGGACTAGGACCAGGCCGTATGCCACGGAGCGCAGGCCCACACATCGTCGTCCTCGTCGAGGGGCGGAGTGACGCCGCGGCCGTGGCCGTGCTGCTGAACGCCCACGGGCTCGACGGCGAGGGACGGGTGAAGCTCGTCCCCATGGGTGGGGTGACCAACGTCGCGCGCGACCTGCGCGCGTCGCGCGAAGAGCACCCCGAGGCCTTGGTGCTGGGGCTGTACGACGTCGCGGAGGAGCGCTTCGTCCTCGGTGCGCTGCGCCGGTCAGGTGTGCTGCTCGAGGGACCGGTCGACCTCGTCGATCACGGCTTCTTCGTCTGCGACAACGACCTGGAGGACGAGCTGATCCGGGCGGTCGGGACGGCTGCCGTGGAGGACGCGCTCGACGAGATGGGCCATCTCGTGCGGTTCCGCACCTTCCAGTACCAGCCCGAGTGGCGCGACCGCAGCCTGACCGACCAGCTGCACCGGTTTGCCGGGAGCGGCTCCGGCCGGAAGGTGGCGCTCGCCGAGCGTCTGGCAGTCCGTCTCGACGCGGCCACGACCCCGCCGCCCCTGGCCGGCCTGCTCGGCCGGATCGCGCAGCACCTCGCCGCCTCCACCCCCTCCCACCCCTGATCGAGAGAACGGCTTTCGGCCCGAATCCTGTTCACTCGATTGGTAGCTCACCACCACCGTTGATCGAGAGAACAGCTTTCGGCCCGAATCCTGTTCACTCGATGGGTGGGTGGGTCTGGGGCCGCCGGGGACCGCACCGCCACGGGCTCGGTCAGCCGGGGGTGAGCGTTCCCTCGATTCGGCGGGTGAGCTTCCAGGGGTTGTCGTCCCGCACCGACACGGGGAGCAGGTCTGCTGGGACGTCTTGGTAGCACACGGGCCGCTGGAACCGTTCGATGGCCAGCGTGCCGACCGAGGTGGTTCGGCTGTCGGATGTCGCGGGGTAGGGGCCGCCGTGCACCATCGCGTGGGAGACCTCGACGCCGGTCGGCCAGCCGTTGAACAGGATGCGGCCCGCCCGCGTCTCGAGCACGGGCAGCAGCCGTGCCGCAGCCGGATGGTCGGCCTCGGCCGCGTGCACGGTTGCGGTGAGCTGTCCTTCGAGGCGCTGGACGGCGCGCAGGAGCGCGTCGACATCGTCGTAGCGGACGACGAGCCCGGCCGCGCCGAAGACCTCGTCCGCGAGTGTGTCGTCGGAATGGAATCGGTCGATCGACGTCTCGAAGATGTGTGGTGCGGGGGAGTTCTCGCTGTCGCCGCGCGTGCCAGTGGCCACGGTCGTGACATCGGCGTGCTGCGAGAGCCTGCGCAGGCCGTCCTCGAAGCGCGCCCGGATCTGCGGCGTCAGCATGGTCTGGCCCGCGCTCGTCCCGAGCCCCCTGCCTGCCGAGGTGAGGAAGCGGTCGCCGTCAGCACCGTTCGGCACGAAGAGGATTCCCGGATTGGTGCAGAACTGGCCCGATCCGCTGGTCAGGGAAGCGAGGTACGCCTTGGCCAGCTCGGAGCTGTCCCCCTCGATCGCCCCGGGGAGGATCACCACGGGGTTGACCGACGACATCTCCGCGTACACCGGAATCGGCTGGGGGCGGGCCGCGGCGGCTGCCACGAGGGCGAGGCCGCCGGCGCGGGAGCCCGTGAAGCCGACCGCCTGGATGGCCGGGTCGGTGACGAGCGCCTGGCCGACCTCGTTGCCGAGGCCGTAGACGAGCGAGAAGACTCCAGCGGGCATGCCGGTGCTCTGGGCGGCCCGCGTCACGGCCCAGCCGACGAGCTCCGATGTGCCGGGGTGGGCGTTGTGCGCCTTGACGACGACCGGACAGCCGGCGGCGAGGGCCGAGGCCGTGTCGCCGCCTGCGGTGGAGAAGGCGAGCGGGAAGTTGCTCGCCCCGAAGACGGCGACCGGCCCGAGTGGGACGTGGCGCTGGCGCAGGTCGGGGCGGGGCAGCGGCGTGCGGGACGGGAGGGCGGGATCGATGCGGACCCTGACGTGGTCGCCCTGGCGGACGACATCGGCGAAGAGGCGCAGCTGGCCGCACGTGCGACCGCGCTCGCCCTGGATCCGAGCGGTCGGCAGGCCCGACTCGAGGCTCGCCGTATCGATCAGCTCCTCGCCCAGGGCCTCGATCTCGTGGGCAATCGCCTCGAGGAACTGCGCCCGGCTCTCCGGAGCCACATCTCGGTACTCGGCGAAGGCCGCCGCCGCAGCGCCGGTGGCCAATGACACCTCTGCGCGGGTGAGGCCCGTGAACTCGGGTCCCACTTCCTGCGCGGTCGCCGGGTCGACCGCACGAAAGGTCCCGGCAGTGCCGGGGGTGCTCCTCCCGGCGATGATCGAGTGGCCGGTGAGTGCCATGACGCGTCCTCCGTGCGACGATTCCAGTGCTGTGTAACATTACACATCATGGTGCGGAGCCGCCCGTGAGCGCGATTGTCATCGGGGCCGGGATCGTCGGCGCCGCCTGCGCGGAGGCACTGACCCGCGCGGGTGTGGACGTCGTCGTCGTCGACCGGCAGCCGGTGGGCTCGGGGACCACGAGTCGCGGCGAGGGGAACATCCTCGTGTCCGACAAGGGTCCGGGCCCCGAGCTCACGTTGGCGCAGCTGAGCCGTCGGCTCTGGCTGGACCTCGGGGACGCCCTGGGACGCGAAACGATCGAGCTCGAGGAGAAGGGCGGGCTCGTCGTTGCCACCTCGACAGCCGGGGCCGCCTCCCTCGCGGCCTTCGCCCGGGAGCAGCGGGAGGCCGGCCTCACCGCCCTGGAGGTGGATGACCCGCGCGTCCTCGAGCCGCACCTCGCGCCCGGGATCACGACCGCCGTCCACTACCCCGAGGACCTGCAGGTCCAGCCAGTGCTCGCCGCGGCGCGCCTGCTGCAGGTCGCCCGCGAACGCGGCGCGACCTTCCTGCCTGGGACCGAGGTGGCAGCCGCGGTCACGGACGCGCGGGGCGAGCTCAGCGGCATACGGACATCCCGTGGCGACGTCCTCGAGGCCGACGCCGTCGTCAACGCGGCGGGCACGTGGGGCGGCGTCGTGAGCGAGCGCCTCGGCGCTCCCGTCCCCGTGCTGCCGCGGCGTGGCTTCGTGCTGGTGACCGAGCCGCTGCCGCCGCTGGTGCGTCACAAGGTCTACTCGGCCGACTACGTCGACAACGTCGGCTCCTCCGAGGCCGCGCTCGAGACGTCGTGCGTCGTCGAGGGAACCCGAGGCGGGACGGTCCTCATCGGCGCGAGCCGGGAGCGAGTCGGATTCGACACGTCGCTGCGAGTCGACGTCGTGGCCACCCTGGCCCGGAAGGCGATCGCCATCTTCCCCTTCCTCGCCACGATCAACCTCATGCGCGTGTACCGAGGCTTCCGTCCGTACTGCCCGGACCACCTGCCGGTCATCGGACCCGACCCCCGCGTGCCCGGGGTGCTGCACGCGTGCGGTCACGAAGGGGCCGGCATCGGCCTCGCCCCCGCGACGGGGCGCCTCATCGCGGACTACGTGACCGGAGCGCGAGGACTCGATACGCACGACGACTTCGCTGCCATGCTTCCCGGGCGGTTTGTCCCCGCTTCGACCGCACAGGAGCAACCGCGTTGAGCCAGTTCCACTTCGACGGCGAGCCGGTCGACTTCGTGCCGGGACAGACCCTCGGCGCGGCTCTGACGGCGGCGGGGAGGCTGTCGTGGCGGACCACCCGCCTTGCGGGGTCGCCGCGTGGCCTGTTCTGCGGCATCGGCGTCTGCTTTGACTGCCTCGTCACGGTCGATGGCCACCCCAACCAGCGCGCCTGCCTCGTCGTCGCCCAGGACGGGATGTGCGCGACCACCCAGTCGGGATCCGGACATGACCACCTCTGGCACTGACCTGACGCGGGCTGCTCCGCAGACCGATGCCGACGTGCTCGTCGTCGGCGCCGGCCCTGCCGGACTCGCCTGCACGGCAAGGCTTCTCGCGGAGACAGATCTCTCTGTGACTCTCGTCGACGCGGGCCACGACATCGGTGGACAGTACTGGCGACAGCCAGCGCCGCAGCCCGGGTCGAAGGCCCTCGGCGGTGCCCGACATGGGGAGCTGCACCATGACCTCTCGATCTTCCACGAGCTCCGAGACCGTGTGGAGCTGGGCCGGGCCGAGGGACGCGCCGAGGTGCTGCTCGCACACCACGTGTGGGCGGTGGCGCCTGCGGGGAACGGCTATGTCGTCCACGCGGTTGACCGCGGCGGGCCACCCGGACGTGAGCGCGGCGCGACTCTCCGTGGGCGCGCGCTCGTGATCGCCACCGGCGCCTTCGACCGGTCGTTGCCGTTCCCCGGCTGGGACCTGCCCGGCGTCATGACTGCTGGCGGGCTCCAAGCCCTGCTGAAGGCTGGCGACGTGGCAGCCGGTCGCCGCATCGCGGTCGGAGGGAGCGGGCCGTTCCTCCTGCCGGTTGCCGCCAGCCTCGCCGCCCGGAGAGCCACGGTCGTCGGCGTCTTCGAGGCCAACCCGCCCACGCGCTGGCTGCGCGAGCTTCCGGCCGTGGCTCGCAACGTCGGCAAGCTCGGCGAGGGTGCCGGCTATGCGGCCTCGCTGCTGCGTCACCGAGTTCCGGTGCGGACCGGGCGAATGATCGTGGCCGCGCACGGTACGACCCGGGTCGAGGCGGTCACGGTGGCACGGCTGGACCGGACCGGCCGCATCGTGCCCGGCTCGGAGAGGCCTCACGAGGTCGACGCCGTCGGGGTCGGCTGGGGTTTCACGCCACAGCTCGACCTCGCGGTCACCCTGGGTCTCACGTTGGTCCCGGACGCCGGCGGAACGCCGGTCGTCGCTGTCGACCGGCTGCAACGAGCCAGCCGACCGCAGGTCTACGCCGCGGGGGAGACCTGCGGCGTCGGCGGCGCGGCCCTGGCCGTGGCGGAGGGGCGGCTGGCTGCAGCGGGCATCGCCGTGGACCTCGCGGGCCAAGGTGCGCCCAAGGGGACCAGGCAGATCGGGTCGGTCCGCCGGCTCCGTGCGTTCGCGGCGGCCATCATGCGGGCGCATCCCGTCCCGGCCGGTTGGGCGGACGCCCTCCGGGCGGACACGGTCGTGTGCCGGTGCGAGGAGGTGACCTGCGGCGCCATCCGCGCGGCGATCGCCGACCATGGAGCCGCGGACGCTCGCCAGGTCAAGCAGCTGACCAGGGCAGGCATGGGCTGGTGCCAGGGACGGGTCTGCGGCTTTTCGGCGTCCATGCTGACGACAGGTGGACCCGGCGAGCCGGTGGAGCGGCTCGTCAGCGCGCCCGTTCCGCTCGGTGTCGTGGCGCAGCTCGCCGACCCAGCCCCAGATAGTGCAATGTAATATTGCACTGAGGCGCCCGCCTGACCTAGAGTTTCTCCTGAGCCGACGACACACTCAGCAGACCAACAGCAGGAGCACCCATGGCAGAGAAGCAGCCCTGGCACGGCGTCCTCGTCGCCACCAGCCTCCAGTTCGACCGCGACGGCGAGGTCGACTTCGGCGCGTACCGGGAGAACGTCGCCTGGCTGGCCGAGCAGGGCCTCGACGGCGTCGCGCCCAACGGATCCCTCGGTGAGTACCAGACGCTCACGTGGGAGGAACGCGACAAGGTCGTGCAGACCGCCGTGGAAGCCGCTCCGGAGGACTTCGTCGTGATGCCCGGCGTGGGGGCCTACGGCGGCCGCGAGTCCAAGCGGCATGCAGAGGCGGCGCGCGACCTCGGGGCGAAGGCGGTCATGGCCCTGCCGCCCAACGCCTACCGTGCAGACGAGCGGGCGCTGTTCGAGCACTTCGAACTGGTCGCCAGCGCCGGGCTGCCCGTCACCGCCTACAACAACCCCATCGACACCAAGGTCGACCTGACCCCAGGGCTGCTGGCCCGGCTGCACGGCGAGGGCTTCATCGTGGGCGTCAAGGAGTTCTCCGGCGACGTGCGCCGCTGCTACGAGATCGCCGAGCTCGCGCCCGGGCTGGACCTGATGATCGGAACCGACGACACCGTGCTCGAGGTCGGCATCGCGGGGGCCAGGGGATGGGTCGCCGGCTATCCCCAGGTCTTCCCCCGGGCCTGCCTCGAGCTGTACCGCGCGTCGGTGG
>DASUQN010000414.1:0-2707 GCA_036280515.1 Intrasporangium sp.
GACGGAGTCGGCGCGACTCACCATGTCAGCTCCCGCGGCGGCGGCGTTTGCATCGGCCGCCGTCCCCGCCGGGCCGGGCCGGGGCACGGGCTCGCCGAATCCCATTGCTCGCTCCCTCTGCGGCAGGTTGTCCCCACATCCTTCCCTGTCCAGCGTATCGGGGTGATCCACGCGCGGGTGGTTTCGGTGCGCGAGCGGCCCTTCCGCAGTGCGCCAAAGGTCGCGCGCTGCGCCCACTGCAGCAGACCCCGCGGTCTCCGGGCCGTAGCGCGCGTCGTGCCCGCCGCCGGGTCGGTCACTGGGTCAGCCCGCCGATGAGTGGTGGGTTGCTCGACCAGCTCGTGGGAGTCGTCCGCCGCCTCTGACCGACGTGGGACGCACGTCATACAGTCGCGCCTGCGGGTAAGACTCAGATCCCCAACGACAGCCAACTCGGTATGACGAGTCGCCAGCGCACCGCGGTACCAGGCACCGCCAGCCGCTCCTCCATGTCGGTGCTCGACCGGCGACGCAGGCCCCTGCTCGCCGCCTTCCCCCACGCCCTCGCCCACGAGCTTGCGCGGCGAAGGGTCGACCTCCACGAGATCCTCGAGCTCGTCGGCCCCGGCTGCCCGCCGGACCTCACCGCGGGAACCCTCTCCCGCATGGATACGGAGAACCGATCGGGGACTCAACCGTGAGCCTCGGCGCCCGCGACGGCGCGCCCGTCGACGCCCCCGTCCGCGCCGAGGATGACGAGGACCTGCAGGACTGGGTCGCCCTCCTCCGGACGCCCGGGCCGGACCAGGCCGCCGCCCTGACGCAACTGCACCGGCTCATGCTCCGCGCCGCCGGCCACCAGGTCTGGCGGATGCGGTCACAGCTGGGAGGCGTCGGCCGGGAGGCAATCGACGTCCTCATCAACCAGAGCGCCGACGAGGCGATGACCGCGGTCCTGGCCAAGCTCGACACCTTCGAGGGTCGGAGCCGATTCACCACGTGGGCCTACAAGTTCGCGATCCTGCAGGCTGCCTCCGACGTGCGCCGCGCGGCTTGGCGCGATCGCGAGGTGGCCCTCCACGACATCGGTCCGATCCGCGACACGGGTGTCAGCCCGGCCGAGCACGTCGAGGCCGCGGACCTCGCGAGCGCTCTCACCGCAGCGATGGCCACAGCCCTCACACCGCACCAGCGACGCATCACCGTCGCGCTCCTCGTCGACCTGGTCCCGGTGGACGTGCTCGCCGAACGACTCGGTACCAACCGCAACGCCCTCTACAAGACGCTGCACGACGCGCGCGCCCGCCTCAGGGACCGACTCGTGATGACGGGCCACCTCCCCACCCCCACCGCCAGACCGAACCTCGACGGAGGTCACCGATGAGCCCACCCCCGATCCTTGACGAGGCCAGCTGGTCCCGACTCCTCCTCGACACCCGCCCCTGGCTTTCGTGCGACGACTGCTTCAAGCAGATTGACACCTACGTCGAGGCGATCATCCGCGACCCGAGCCACGACGACCTGCGGATGCGCACCCACCTCGTAGCTTGCCCCGCCTGCGCCGAAGAGGCGGACGGCCTCCTCTTCCTACTCATCGGGGAGTCCACTCCCCCATGCGAATCCACCGAGTCCGTCCAACCCGAGCCGAATTCCCGGCACGACAGGTAAGACGCGACCTGCCCCGACAGCAAACAAGTCATGATCCTCACGAAGACACGACCCACATCCATCCGACGCCGCGTCCTCGCTACCTTGGGCGCGGCCGCGCTGCTCACCGTCACAGCTGCGAACTCGGCTGACGCCACGACCAAGATCGTCACTGACACCGGCTGGCAGAGCTTCATCACCGCCGGCGGGATCGGCGGCGCCTCGACCGCCGGCCCGTGGACCTTCACCACCGATCAGGTCACGAAAGTGACCGTCACCGACGCCTTCTGCCACGGCGACGAGTTCCGCGTCCTCGACGGCACGACCATCCTCGGCCAGACCACCGATGTCGTCTCCGAGTTCCCCGAGTGCCCGTTCACGCTCTTCTTCCCGGCCCTTGCCCGCGCTGACGCCGCACTCCTCGATGACGGCTTCAGCCAAGGCACCTTCTACCTCGCGCCAGGCAGCCACGCCCTCGAGTTCGAGAACGTCGCGCTCTGGTCGGAGACCTCGTCCGGGACGGGCGCCTTCTTCCGCGTCGACACGGTCGCCCTGACGAGGGCCGATTGCCGCGATGGTGGCTGGGCCGCCTTCGGCACCCTCTTCGAGAACCAGGGCCACTGCACCAAGGTCGCCAACACCGTGGCCAGCGCCGTGTCCTCGGCCGGGTGACCCCGGCAGAGTCCGCCCCAGCGTAAGGGTCGTTGCGCACGCCACCGAGCTCAGCGGCATACGACAAAGGAGTTGTGAGGCCCTGAACTGGCACCGGGCGCGCTCGCAGGCCGGCGATCGGGCAGGGCTCAGGGCCTGGCCCAGTCATGGTCGGGCCACTGGGGTCCAGCTCAGGGACGAGGATTCCCGAGGCGCATGGGCGACTCAGTCGCTCGGGTCGATGAGCCGGTGGCGCACGGCATACATCGCCGCCTGCATGCGCGAGTGCATCTGCAGCTTGTCGAGGATGTTGCGGACGTGGTTGCGCACAGTGTTCTCCGAGATGCCGAGGTCTTCGGCGATCTCGCGGTTGAGTCGGCCCCTCGCTATTCCCTTGAGGATCTCGAGTTCTCGGTTGGTCAGACGCGGC
>DASUQN010000415.1:0-3621 GCA_036280515.1 Intrasporangium sp.
CTCTTCGCCGCGTGGCGCCGGGATGGGGCCTTCGTCCTGAACAGTCCCGTCTACGCCCACGGCTCGGTTCTCGTGGCCGGACCGGACTTCGGGACGGGGTCGAGCCGCGAGCACGCGGTCTGGGCTCTCATGGACTACGGCTTCCGGGTGGTCATCAGCTCGCGCTTCGCCGACATCTTCCGCGGCAACAGCGGCAAACAGGGCCTGCTCACAGCAGTCGTGTCGCAGGACAACGTCGAGCTGCTGTGGAAGTACCTCGAGAACCACCCGGGGGCCGAGATCACGGTCGACCTCGTCGCGCGGACGGTGACGGCGGGCGAGATCGTGGCGCCGTTCGACATCGACGACTACACGAGGTGGCGCCTCCTCGAGGGGCTCGACGACATCGGCCTCACGATGCGCCACGCGGACGAGGTGTCGCAATTCGAGAGCTCACGCCCCTCGCACAAGCCCGTGACGATCCCGGTGGATGCCTCAGCCTGACCCGCTGCAGAGCCCGATCGTCTTGGGAGACAGGCAAATCCACCCAGACTAGCGCGCACTTGGGTGTGGTGGCGCCCCACCGCGCCCCGTGCGTCGCCCTGCCAAAGTCATTGCGACACAACGGGAAAGTGGCGCTAGATGATGGACCTCGCCCCTCCGTCGGCCTACCGTCGTTTGTAACCGGACTCGATCCGGACGCGTCGGGTCGCGGGACACCGACTGTCCTCTGGAGGGAACACGTGAACAAGGCAGAACTGATCGGCGCCCTGGAGGCCAAGCTTGGCAGCCGCAGGGTCGCCTCGGACGCCCTCGAGGCCGTTTTCGACACCATCATCCGAGAGGTGGCCAGGGGCGGGAAGGTTGGCATCACCGGGTTCGGGACGTTCGAGCGGGCGGATCGCGCTGCGCGAACCGGTCGCAACCCCAAGACCGGTCAAACGGTGAAGATCAAGAAGACGCGGATCCCCAAGTTCAGGGCGGGCACGAACTTCAAGGAGATCGTGTCCGGGCAGAAGAAGCTGTCGAAGACTGCGTCCGCAGCGGCCCGGGCCTCGGCGGGCACGGCCACGGTCTTGGCAGGCACGACGAAGAAGGCCGCTGCCAAGAAGGCGGCTCCCGCCAAGGCTGCATCGAAGAAGGCCACGGCAAAGAAGTCCGCGCCGGCGAAGGCGGCGACCAAGCGGGCCACGCCGGCCAAGTCCACCGCCGCGAAGACGGCAACCAGGTCAGCCTCCAAGGCCGCCTCGAAGACCGCGTCGAAGAAGACGGCCACCAAGTCCGCTGCCAGGTCGACTGCTGCAAAGTCGACTGCGGCAAAGTCGACCGCTGCAAAGACCGCGACCAGGTCAGCCGGGAGGTCGGCCACGAAGGCGGCACCGGCCAAGCGGGCCGCATCGACGAAGACCGCTGCCAAGAAGACGACGGCCAAGCGGTCGGCGGCTCGCAGGTCGGCTGGCTGACGGACTCGTTCCGGGGGTCCGAGGAGTTCGTCGGGCTCCCGGGACGTGGACCACGGCCCGCCGTCAGACGGCGCCGTCGACGGGCTCGATCCCGTGGATCCGCATCGCGACCACCCGGTCGTCGGCGACCTCAACGGTGAGTCGCTGCCCCAGCCTGAGCAGGCGCAGCCCGCTCGTGGCGAAGGCTGACCCGTCGAACGGCAGGAGCACGCCGTCGTCACGCACCACGCTGCCGGTCAGCGAGATGGGGTCAAAGGCGTGGACCGTGGCCTGCATGCGCCCATCCAAGCAGATCGAGGCCGGCCAGAGCGGCCGTGGTGGAGGGTCCGGCGCCCAGCTCCAGCACCCTGACGAGGGAGCGCAGGTCGTCGACGTCCGTCCGCAGCCGTGGCGCCTCGAGATCCAGCCGGACGGCGCCGTCCGCGGCGTGGAGCGCGGCGCTTCCCGGGCCGAAGCGTGGGGTGAAGTGCCCGTGTTGGCCGGAGCTCGCCCTCAGCACCGTCCCCGACCCGTCGGCGTCCGGAACGAACGACTGCCGGTGCGTTCCGGCCACCCCGAGCGCGTGCTCGAGGTCAGCCGGCGTCAGGGCCGGCACGTCACCGAGGAGCGCGGCGACGCGGGCCCCCGGTGGCGTGTGCGCCAGGCCGAGGGCGACGGCCGCGTTCAGGCCTGCACCGCGATCCCGCACGGTGGTCACTCCGTGGTCGCGGAACTCCCCGGCGATGACCTCGTCGGCCGTGATGAGGACGACCCGCTCGGCGCCCACCGTGAGGCATGCGGCTCGCAGGGTGTCGCGCGCCAATGCCCTACCGATGGTCTCGCGGTCCGCACCGCGGGCGAATTCGGCACCGGCTCCCGACCCGACTCGGAACTCGACTCCGTCCAGTGCACGCGCCAGCCGGGACTTGCCGACGGCGGCGTCCTTGACCGGTATGACGAGATGCCATGCCGGTAGGCCGGTGGTCGGGGTGTCGCTGCCTGGCTCGCTCATGCTGGCGAGAATTCTCCCACTCGCCGCCGCATCGCTCGACACTGCGCCGAGAGGTGGACAAGATGAAGGGCCAGCGTCCCGGCCCGGGGCGCCCCAGAAGGAGGTCCCGACGAGTGAGAGGTGCGCGCGCCACGCGACTGCCCTTGGCCTACCGGTTGGCAGCAATCCTGCTGCGACCACTGCTCATGGGCCTGACGAAACGGGACTGGCGGGGGGTCGAGAACCTCCCGGCGACAGGCGGATGCGTCGTGTCACCGAACCACATCTCCTACATCGACCCGCTCATCTTCGCCCACTTCATGTACGACAACCGGCGCGAGGCGTACTTCCTGGCCAAGGAGAGCCTCTTCACGATCCCGGTGGTGGGCTGGGTGATTCGCAGGTCGGGGCAGATCCCGGTGTACCGCAACTCCATGGCGGCCGCCGAGGCCTACCGCTCTGCGGTGGCCGCCGTGCAGGCGGGCAAGGCGGTCGCGATCTTCCCGGAGGGCACCATCACCCGTGACCCGGACCTCTGGCCGATGCGCGGCAAGACCGGCGCGGCACGTGTTGCGCTCGAGACCAGATGCCCGCTCATCCCCGTCGCGCAGTGGGGACCCCAGGAGATCCTGTCCCCCTACGGGCGCCGGCCGAAGTTCTTCCCTCGCAAGACGATGCAGCTGAGGGCGGGCCCTCCCGTCGACCTCTCGGACCTGTACGGCAAGCCGATCGACACGAGGACACTGCGCGAGGCCACGGACCGTCTCATGGACCGCATCACCGAGTTGCTCGAGGAGATCCGGGGTGAGGAGCACGTCCACGGTCGGTTCGACCCACGCCAGCACGGCGTCCCAGAGATCGGTGACCCGATGAAGCACCACGAGATCGGCCGCCCGAGGCCCGGCGCGACGGAGGGGGAGGGCGCGTGACCCACGTCGCGGTCATGGGCGCCGGCAGCTGGGGCACCGCCTTCGCGTCCCTTCTCGCAGAGGCGGGCTGCACCGTCACGATGTGGGCCCGGCGTCAGGACGTCGTCGACCAGATCAACTCGGGCCAGAACCGCGACTACCTGCCCGATCTGACGCTCCCCGACACGATCCGGGCAACGGGCGACCCGGAGGCGGCGTGCCAGGGCGCCGAGATCGTCGTACTGGCTGTTCCTTCACAGACCCTCCGATCCAACCTCACCGAATGGGGTGACGCCCTCCC
>DASUQN010000416.1:0-6986 GCA_036280515.1 Intrasporangium sp.
TCACCGACGAGAATCGGGGCCCCGCCTTCGGTCCCGAGGTGCAGGTGCCCGGCGACACGCCGATCTACGTGCGGCTCGCGGCCGTCGCCGGCCGCGCGCCCTGGAGTGACCTCGCGGGGACGACGGACGGGACACGACCCCGCTGATGGCCCCGTCGGAGCACGGGCCGCTCAGGGCCGTCGTCACTTCTTCCAGTCGGCTGCCAAAGCCGCGGTCGGGTCAGAGGGGCGGGAGGCCGATGACCCCACGGAAGGCGTTCTCGACGGCATCGGAGCGGTCGTGCGTGCCCATGCTGCCCGTGACGAACGCGTATGCGTAGCGTCCCACGGTGCTCGCCCAGCCCACGCTCCCACCGATGCCGCCCATGCCAAAGCCGTCCGCGTCGACCCCGAAGCCGAGCCCCCAGGACCGCGGCTCCCCGCCCATGACCCGGTCCACCCCGGAGGCCTGCGGCCGGGCGGCCTCGTCCCGAAGGGCGGGGGAGACCAGCTGGCCCTCGAGCAGCCCTGCGTAGAGCCCGGCGACCGCCCGCGCCGTCCCATGGCCATTGATGGCGGGGACCTGCGCCCGGCGGAACGCCGAGCCGTTGACGACCTCGGCGTCAATCGCTCCGGGCGGATTGAGCAGCGCTTCTCGCAGCAGGTCGGGGCGACCCGGGTCCCCGATCTGCTCGGCGAGGACGTCCAGTCCGGTCAGGTCGACGGCGCGCCCGAGCTCCCCGGCCGTCAAGCCGACCGCGAAGTCCAGGTCCGCGGGCCCGCACACCTCCGCCCCGAGGTACGTGCCGACGTCGCGACCGTCCACCCGGCGGACGAGCTCGCCGACGAGATGGCCGTAGAAGAGGGCTGACTCCCCGATAGCCCCACCCGACGGCCACCGTGGCTCCTCGGTGGCGAGACGGCCGCACAGGCCGGTCCAGTCGAGCAGCAGCGACGCCGGCGCGGGCTCGGCGAGGGCGACGAGCCCGACCTGGTGCGAGAGCACCTGCCGCAGCGTCGCCTCGGTCCGCAGCTCCGGCCAGTAGCGCTGCACCGCAGCGTCGAGGTCGAGCAGTCCGCGGTCGACGAGGGTCAGCGCCGCGAGGGCGACGAAGGGCTTGCTCACCGAGTAGGGCATGACGATGCTGTCGCGGTCCCATGTTCGGGTCCGGGCAGCGTCGGCGTGGCCACCCCAGACGTCGACGACCCACCTCCCGTCGTGCCAGATCGCGGTGGCAGCGCCGGTGCCCGACTGCCCGCGGACGACCTCGGCGAAGGCGTCCTGCACCGTCTCGAAGCCGGGGGACACCCGTCCGTGAACCGTCATGGCGCAAGCATGGCGGGCCGGTCAGAGCAGCGCCACGGCCTTGCCGACCACGTTGATGGAGCCGATGGTGATCGGGTCGAGGACGAGCTGGACGTGGACGGCCCCGGCGCCGGCCATGTCGGCCACGTGCTCCGCGATGGCCGCGGGCTCACCGGGCACCGGGTCAACCGGCACGTTGTAGTCACCCTCGCCCATGACCCGGCCCCGGCCCCGGGCGAACCGCACGAGAACCGCTGCGGTCGCGCCCACGGCACCCGGCTCGCGACCCGCCTGCGCCGCGGCGGCCTCGACCCGCTCGCGCATCGAGGCGAAACCCGACACGGAGTTGCCGTAGTCGCTCCACCACGTGTTCCACAGGTCGACGTGGGGCAGGCCGATCCGCATCATCCGGGGGCCCGTGGAGCCGAGCATGAGCGGCGGGCCACCCGGCCGGGCCGGAGGCGGGTCGATGACGCAGTCGTCAACGGCGTGGAACCGCCCATGGAAGTCGGACCTTCCGTCCCGGACCAGCTGCCGGATGATGGTGAAGGCCTCTTCGAACCGCGCCACCCGGTTGTCGAAGGGAAACCCGAAGGCCCGGTACTCTCGCTCGTTCCATCCGGCGCCGAGGCCGAGCACGAGCCGCCCACCGGAGATGGCATCCACGGTCGCCGCCATCTTCGCGAGCATCGCGGGCGCGTGGAACGAGGTCGATGCGACGAAGGGCCCGAGCTCGACCCGCGACGTGACGGTGGCGAGTGCGGCCAACGACGTCCAGGCCTCCCACGGACCCCTGGTGACCCCGTCGGGCAGGTCGTAGAGCAGGTGGTCGCCGAGCCACAACGAGTCCAGACCGACGTCCTCCGCAGCCCGCGCCAGGTCGAGCAGCTCCGGCCACTCGACGCGGCGCTCGACCTCGGGCAGCTGGACACCGACGCGGATCCGCTCCGAGGGCGAGCGCGGCTGGTCGGGTGAGGGTTGGGCGGTCATGGCGTCCATTGTGGCGCTCGGGAGGGCTGGGAGGACGGTGGCGGGGGGCGGAGCACAGCGGCATACGGCCGAAATTGGTGGGGATAGGGTCGCTCTCATGGCGCACGCGTTCGACATCGACACCGAAGCCCAGGGCCTCATCGACTTCGTCGACGCCTCACCGACCTCCTTCCACGCGTGTGCGGGGGCCGCCTCGCGCCTCACGGAGGCGGGCTTCACCGAGGTGGTCGAGTCCGAGCCGTTCCCGACCGCGCCGGGTGCCAACTTCCTCATCCGGGGCGGCTCGCTCATCGCGTGGGACACGAGGGGGGCGTATGCCGCTGGGTCGGGTCCCGCTGCCGGGTTCCGTGTCGTCGGGGCGCACACCGACAGCCCCAACCTGCGGATCAAGCCCAACCCCGATCGCCTCAAGGCCGGTTGGCAGTCGCTGGGCGTGGAGGTCTACGGCGGGCCGTTGCTCAACTCGTGGCTGGACCGGGACCTCGGCCTCGCCGGCCGGGTCGCGGTGCGCGGAGAGGGGCGGGGAGAGGGCCGCCACCAGGTCGAGACCCGCCTCTTCCACGACACGACACCCCTGCTGCGGGTCGCGCAGCTCGCGATCCACCTCGACCGCGGGCAGAACGAGGGGCTGACCCTGAACCGGCAGCTGCACCTCGAGCCACTCTGGGGGCTGGGTGACACCCCGGGCGACTTCCGCCGCTACCTCAGCGAACAGGTCAGGGTCCCGGCCGCCGACCTCCTCGGCTGGGACGTCATGACGCATCCGGTTGAGCCCTCCCGCCGTCTCGGTCGCCGCAGCGAGCTCATCGCGGCGCCTCGGCTCGACAACCTGGGCACGTCGTACGCGGGGGTGCGGGCCCTGGTCGAAGCCGCCCGGACCGAGCCGCGCCACGTGCCCGTCCTCGTCCTGTTCGACCACGAGGAGGTCGGGAGCCAGTCGGAGCGCGGGGCGATGTCCACGCTCCTGCCATCGGTCCTCGAGCGCCTCGTCCTTGCTGGCGGCGGATCCCGGGAGGACTACTGGCGGGCCCTGGCGTCGACCGTCATCGCGAGCGGCGACATGGCGCACGCAACACACCCGAACTATGCCGACCGCCACGAGCCGCTGCACCACATCGCGGTCAACGGCGGGCCGGTGCTGAAGATCAACACCAACCTGCGCTATGCCACCGACTCGGTCGGCGAGGCGGCCTTCCGGCTCGCCTGCGAGCAGGCGGCCGTGCCGATGCAGTCGTTCGTCGTCCGCACCGACCTGCCGTGCGGGTCGACGGTGGGGCCGATGACCTCGGCGCTGACCGGCGCGACGACGGTCGACTTCGGTGCGCCGGTGCTGTCCATGCACAGCGCTCGTGAGCTCGGCGGGGCGCACGACCCGGCGATGTACGTCGCGGCGCTCGGGGCCTTCCTCTCGCCCGCCTCCTGACCCAGCGTCGAGTGTGCAGTTCGTGTCAGTGGCCGGTCACGGCCGACGGCACGAACTGCACACTCGACGAAGACTGTGCGAGGGCGCGCGAACCGGCCGTTGTGGGCGAGCGACCGAGCCCAGCGGCATACGACATGGGTTGATTTGATCGTGGTTCGGGCCTCTGGCACACTTGTCAGGTTGCTTGACGCGCGTCGCTGACCCATGTCAGTGCCGCCGCCCCTCGTCTGCACGGTCTCACGACGTGCGGGACTCGACAGAGGCCCGAGGGAAGCGCAAGCCACCCGGTTCGGCCGGGCAATCCACGACGAGAGCGGCACTTCGGTGCGGGCTTTCACCGCGGAGCGGGCGCGACACGCCCGACCTCGGGGGTCGGATGCCAAGGGAACCGGTTCGCACAGGTACGGCGAGAGAGAGACGTAACGGAGATGGCGGGACAGAAGATCCGCATCCGCTTGAAGTCGTATGACCACGAGGTCATCGACAACTCGGCGCGCAAGATTGTCGACACGGTCACGCGTGCCGGGGCCACGGTGGTCGGCCCGGTTCCGCTGCCGACGGAGAAGAACGTCTTCGTCGTCATCCGGTCGCCGCACAAGTACAAGGACAGCCGCGAGCACTTCGAGATGCGCACGCACAAGCGCCTCATCGACATCATCGACCCGACGCCCAAGGCCGTCGACTCGCTGATGCGTCTCGACCTGCCGGCGGACGTCAACATCGAGATCAAGCTCTGAGGCGGCCATCATGAGTGTTGCAGCCACCACCTCAAGCAAGACCCTCAAGGGCCTGCTCGGCAAGAAGCTCGGCATGACCCAGGTCTGGGACGCCGACAACCGGCTCGTGCCGGTGACCGTCGTCGAGGCCGGCCCCTGCGTCGTCACGCAGGTGCGCAACGGCGGGACCGACGGCTACGACGCGGTCCAGCTCGCCTTCGGCGCGATCGACCCGCGCAAGGTCACCAAGCCCATGACGGGCCATTTCGAGAAGGCCGGCGTCACGCCGCGCCGCCACCTCGTCGAGCTCCGCACCGCGGACGCCGCCGACTACGAGCTCGGCCAGGAGATCACGGCCGACGTCTTCGAGGCCGGCCAGCGCGTCGACGCGACGGGCACGACGAAGGGCAAGGGCTTCGCGGGCGTCATGAAGCGCCACGGCTTCGCCGGCGTCTCCTCCTCGCACGGTTCCCACCGCAACCACCGCAAGCCGGGCTCGATCGGCGGCTGCGCCACGCCGGGCCGCGTCTTCCGGGGCATGCGCATGGCCGGTCGCATGGGCGGCGTCCGCCAGACGACCCAGAACCTCCAGATCCACGCCGTTGACGCCGAGAAGGGCCTGCTGCTCATCAAGGGTGCCGTCCCCGGTCCCCGCGGCGGCATCGTCCTGATCCGCACGGCCGCGAAGGGTGCATGAACGACATGGCAACCAAGACGCCGAACCTTCCCGCTGACATCTTCGATGTCCAGACGAACGTCCCGCTGATCCACCAGGTCGTGGTGGCCCAGCTCGCGGCCGCTCGATCGGGCACGCACTCGACCAAGACCCGTGCCGAGGTCCGCGGTGGTGGCCGCAAGCCCTACCGCCAGAAGGGCACCGGCCGGGCCCGTCAGGGCTCGACGCGTGCGCCGCAGTTCGCCGGCGGCGGCATCGTCCACGGCCCGCAGCCGCGTGACTACGCGCAGCGGACCCCCAAGAAGATGAAGGCCGCCGCCCTCCGTGGCGCCCTCTCCGACCGGAACCGCTTCGGTCGCATCCACGTGCTCGACTCCATCGTCAAGGGCGACACCCCGTCGGCGAAGGAGGCGGCCAAGGCGTTCGCCGGACTCACCGAGCGTCCCAACCTGCTCGTCGTCATCGAGCGCGGCGACGACGTGACGTACAAGTCGGTGCGCAACCTGCCCAACGTCCACGTCCTCGTGTCCGACCAGCTCAACACGTACGACGTGCTGTGCGCCGACGACATCGTCTTCACGAAGGCCGCGCTCGACGCGTTCGTCGCCGCGGGCGAGAAGGGTGCGAAGGCCGACCAGCCCGCCAAGGAGGACTCGAAGTGAGCATCCACGCCAAGGACCCACGCGACATCCTGATTGCGCCGGTCGTGTCGGAGAAGTCGTACGGCCTCCTCGACGAGGGCAAGTACACCTTCATCGTCGACCCGCGCGCGAACAAGACCGAGATCAAGATCGCCATCGAGCAGATCTTTGGCGTCAAGGTCGACAAGGTCCACACCCTGAACCGCCAGGGCAAGGCCCGTCGCACTCGCTTCGGCACCGGCAAGCGCAAGGACACCAAGCGTGCGATCGTCTCTCTCCGCGAGGGCTCGATCGACATCTTCGGTGCGGGCGCCTGACAAACGACGAAAGATCCTTGAGGACTAACGAACATGGGAATCCGTAAGTACAAGCCGACCACACCGGGCCGTCGTGGCTCGTCGGTCGCCGATTTCGTCGAGATCACGCGCACCACGCCGGAGAAGTCGCTCGTCCGCCCGCTGACCAAGTCGGGTGGCCGCAACAACGCCGGCCGCATCACGACCCGCCACATCGGTGGTGGTCACAAGCGTGCCTACCGCGTCATCGACTTCCGACGCCACGACAAGGACGGCGTGCCCGCCAAGGTGGCCCACATCGAGTACGACCCGAACCGCACGGCTCGGATCGCGCTCGTCCAGTACGCCGACGGCGAGAAGCGCTACATCCTCGCGCCGAACCGGCTCAAGCAGGGCGACCCGATCGAGAACGGCCCCGGCGCCGACATCAAGCCGGGCAACGCGCTGCCGCTGCGCAACATCCCCGTCGGTACGGTCGTGCACGCGATCGAGCTGAAGCCGGGTGGCGGCGCGAAGATCGCCCGCTCCGCGGGGGCTCGCGTCCAGCTCGTCGCCAAGGAGGGCACCTACGCCCAGCTGCGTATGCCCTCCGGTGAGATCCGCAACGTCGACGCGCGCTGCCGCGCCACGATCGGCGAGGTCGGCAACGCCGAGCAGAGCAACATCAACTGGGGCAAGGCCGGCCGCATGCGCTGGAAGGGCAAGCGCCCGTCCGTCCGCGGTGTGGCGATGAACCCGGTCGACCACCCGCACGGTGGTGGTGAGGGCAAGACGTCCGGTGGACGTCACCCCGTCAGCCCCTGGGGTCAGACCGAGGGTCGGACCCGCAAGGCACACAAGGAAAGCGACAAGCTCATCGTGCGTCGCCGTCGTACTGGCAAGAAGCGCTGACAAGGAGCCTTTGGAATGCCTCGTAGCCTGAAGAAGGGCCCCTTCATCGACGACCACCTGCAGAAGAAG
>DASUQN010000417.1:0-6257 GCA_036280515.1 Intrasporangium sp.
GGGCCAGGACCTGGGCCGCGTCATGGATCGCGTTGTGTCCGCTC
Source organism: Intrasporangium sp. (assembly GCA_036280515.1). Lineage (GTDB taxonomy): Bacteria > Actinomycetota > Actinomycetes > Actinomycetales > Dermatophilaceae > Intrasporangium. The sequence continues at coordinate 45 of DASUQN010000417.1, forward strand.
CACGGACGGGCGGAGTGGGCGGCGACACCCGTGGTCACGACGTCGACCCGCATCGTCCCCTTGCAGCCGCCCTCGATGCCCCCGTCTGTCGGCTCGAGCAGCACGGCGAAGTCACCGGCCAGCAGGTCCGGCCGGTTCGCCCCGACCCGGGCCAGGCCGTTGAGCTCGGCCTCGATCTCCTCGCACTCGTAGAACAGGAAGGTCAGGTCCCGCTTCGGCTGGGTGACCTGCGCGGCAACCTTCAGCATGACCGCCACGCCGCCCTTCATGTCGACGGTGCCGCGGCCCCACAGCTCGTCACCGACGAGACGCGTGGGCAGGTTCGGCGGGCTGGTCAGCGGGACCGTGTCGAGGTGACCGGCGAGGATGACGCGCTCGGCGCGGCCGAGGTTCGTCCGGGCGATCACCGTGTCGCCATCACGGACCACCTCGAGGTGACCGAGCGCCCGCAGCGCTGACTCGACCGCGTCGGCGAGTGCTGCCTCGTTCCGGCTCACCGACTCGATGTCGCAGATCGCCGCGGTGAGCGAGGTGACGTCACTCGACACGTCGAGAACGGTGGTGGTCCAGGGAACTGGGCTCAGCGGCATACGGGAAGGCTACCCATGTCGCGCCTCGGGCCACGTTCACGCCTACGCCGCCGCCCCCATACCCTTGGGGCCATGTCTGAGCGCAGCGCATGGGGTTACGGACTGGCCACGATCACCGATGGGGGCCAGGTCCTCGACACGTGGTTCCCGGCGCCCGCACTCGGGAGGCGCCCCGAGCAGGCCGCCGCGCCCGAGGGCCTGGACGCCCTCGCCGGTCCCGACGAGCGGCGCTGCGTCCGCACCGAGGTCCGGGTGGTCGAGATCGACCTCGACGCCCCGCCCGCCGACGCCTCCGACGCCTACCTGCGGCTGCACCTGCTGTCCCACCGCCTGGCCCAGCCCAATTCGATCAACGTGGACGGCATCTTCGGCGCCCTCGCCAACGTGGTGTGGACCAACCACGGGCCGTGTGCCGTCGAGGGCTTCGAGCAGACCCGGCTGCGGCTGCGCGCGTCCGGCCCGGTCCAGGTCTTCGGCGTCGACAAGTTCCCGAGGATGACGGACTACGTCGTGCCCTCCGGGGTGCGGATCGCAGACGCCGACCGCGTCCGGCTCGGCGCCCACCTCGCGGCCGGGACGACCGTCATGCATGAGGGGTTCTGCAACTTCAACGCCGGCACACTCGGCGCCTCGATGGTCGAGGGGCGCGTCGTCCAGGGTGTCGTCATCGGTGACGGCTCCGACATCGGAGGCGGCGCGTCGATCATGGGGACGCTCTCCGGCGGCGGCACGGAACGGATCACGATCGGCGACCGTTGCCTCATCGGAGCCAACGGTGGCGTCGGGATCTCCCTCGGCGACGACTGCGTCATCGAGGCTGGCCTCTACGTCACGGCAGGGACGAAGGTGACGATGCCGGATGGCAGCGTCGTCAAGGCCCGCGACCTCTCGGGGACGAGCAACATCCTGTTCATCCGCAACAGCGAGACCGGTGCCGTCGAGGCCCGGGACCGGAAGGGCACGGGGATCTCTCTCAACGAGGCGCTCCACGCCAACGACTGACAGCAGCCGACAACTGAGGAATACATGCCGCACGACCGCCTCGGGCTCGTCCTCGACGAGACCGGCGTGACCAGCCACCCGCGACGCCGCCGGCACCGCGGGCGCATCGCGCTGCTCCTGGTCATCGCCGTGGTCGTCGGGGGCGGGTGGTTCGCCTCGCAGTTCCTCGTCGAGAGCATCCGGACGCCACGGTGCACGATCAGCGCGGCCGGCATGACGGAGAGCTTCGACCCCGAGCAGACGGGCAACGCTGCCCTCATCGCCGCGCTGTCGATCAGGCGCGACCTGCCCCCGCGGGCTGCGACCATCGCCCTGACCACGGCCTACCAGGAGTCGAAGATCCTCAACATCACCTATGGCGACCGCGACTCGGTGGGGCTCTTCCAGCAGCGACCGAGCCAGGGCTGGGGCACCGAGAAGCAGATCATGGACCCGGTCTACTCGACCAACAAGTTCTATGACGCGCTCGTCAAGGTGAAGGGCTACGAGAACGCCGACATCACCGAGATCGCCCAGAAGGTCCAGCGGAGCGGCTACCCCGAGGCCTACCGGGACCATGAGGGCCAGGGCCGCGTCCTCGCCTCGGCGCTGACCGGCCACTCCCCCGCCGGACTCACCTGCAGCCTCGAGGAGGCGACCTCGCACACGAAGCCCGCCACGGTGGCTGACGCGCTCGCCACGGAGATGGGCATCTCGCAGACGCAGGCGTCAGACGGAGCCCTCACGGTCACTGCGCCCAACCAGCGGCTGGCCTGGGCGGTGGGCCACTGGGCTGTCGCCCGCGCCTCGCAGTTCGGTGTGACGGCGGTGGCTGTCGGGGAGCGGGCCTGGGACCGGGGTGACCGCGACGGAGCGTGGACCGATGGTGCCGCGTCGCCCACCGTGACGATCACTCTGGGGTGATCCCGGCCTTCGTGTCGAGTGCCTGCAACAGCTCGTAGGCCGCCCGCTCAACCGCCTTGTGCCGCCACTCGGCCGCCCGGTAGACGCACGCGATGAGCCCGGACCGGTGGACCCGGCTGAAGTCACCGCAGACGAACGCGTATCTGGCCTTGGTCTCGTCGTTCGCCCCCTCGGTCAACCCGAGGTGCCAAGCGGCATACTCCTGCCACGAGTGCCGCTTGAGGTAGGCGTTCTGCGCCGCGGCGTCGGGCTGCACCTCGCCCCATTCGGAGTCGAGGACGTAGCGACGCTTGTCGATGAGACCGCGGACCTGCTCGACGGCAGCGGAGTTGACTGAGTACGAGGCCATGCGCCCACTCTGCCCCACACCGCCCGGACGCGGGGCCGCGCAGATGCGGGGACGCCGAGACGCGGGTGGAGGTGCACGGCGAGTGCAGGCAAGCCCTCAGGCCGGGTAGTGGCGCTCGGGCTCGCCGGTGTAGATCTGGCGGGGACGGCCGATCTTGGTCTCCGGGTCATTCATCAGCTCGCGCCACTGGGCGATCCATCCGGGCAGGCGGCCGATCGCGAAGAGCACGGTGAACATCTTCGACGGGAAGCCCATCGCCTTGTAGATGAGGCCCGTGTAGAAGTCGACGTTGGGGTAGAGGCGACGCTCGACGAAGTAGTCGTCGGCGAGGGCGATCTCCTCGAGCTGCTTGGCGATGTCGAGCAGCGGGTCGTTCTTGCCCAGCTTCGCGAGGATCTCGTCGGCCGCCTTCTTGATGATTGCGGCCCGCGGGTCGTAGTTCTTGTAGACCCGGTGGCCGAAGCCCATCAGGCGGATGCCGTCTTCCCTGTTCTTCACCCGGTCCATGAACGACTTCGGGTCCTCGCCCGAGGCCTGCAGGTCGCCGAGCATCTCGAGGACGGCCTGGTTCGCGCCACCGTGCAGCGGGCCCGACAGCGCGTGGATACCCGCGGAGACGGAGTTGAACAGGTTGGCGTGGGCCGAGCCGACGAGGCGGACCGTGGAGGTCGAGCAGTTCTGCTCGTGGTCGGCGTGGAGGACGAAGAGCAGGTCGAGCGCCTTGGCGACGGTCGGGTCCACCTCGTAGGGCTCGGCAGGGACGCCGAACGTCATCCGGAGGAAGTTCTCGACGAAGCCCAGCGAGTTGTCCGGGTAGATGAAGGCCTGCCCGACGGACTTCTTGTACGCATAGGCAGCGATCGTCGGCAGCTTCGCGAGGAGGCGGATCGTGCTGATCTCGACCTGCTCCTCGTCGAACGGGTCGAGGCTGTCCTGGTAGAAGGTGCCCAGCGCGGAGACGGCGGAGGAGAGGACGGGCATCGGGTGCGCGTCGCGGGGGAAACCGTTGAAGAAGGCGCGCAGGTCCTCGTGGAGCATCGTGTGCCTGCTGATGAGCTCCCGGAACGTCGTCTGCTCCTCGCTCGTCGGAAGCCTGCCGTAGATGAGCAGGTAGCAGACCTCGACGAAGCTGGACCGCTCGGCCAGCTCCTCGATCGGGTAGCCGCGGTAGCGCAGGATGCCGGCGTCCCCGTCGATGAAGGTGATGGCGCTCTTGCACGAGGCCGTGTTGACGAACCCCACGTCGTAGGTCACCAAGCCGGTCTCCTTGAGGAGCGAGCCCACCCCGATGCCATCGCTGCCATCGACGGAGTCGACCGCCGGGAAGGTGATCTCCTTCTCCCCGACCTTGAGTGTCGCGTCCACTGCGTTCGTCACTGCCTCATCGCCTCCTCGAGAACCGACCTGTGGGCCGGGGTGTCCGCAAAGCACGCTACCCCAGCGCAGTCGAGTGCCGGTAAACCGGTCCGCGCCTTGGCTTGCGTGGAAGCCACGACGATTCCGTATGCCGCTGGGCTCGCTTCCGCCCGAATGCGCGGTTCCGCTCCGCCCACACCACCTCGTCGAGGGTGCAGTCCGCGCCGCCATATCCGAAGGAAACCGTTCCTTCGATCAGAGGCGGTTGCTCGCCGCCTTGATCCGCTCGTCGGTCGCGGTGAGGGCGATGCGGACATGCCGGCGCCCAGCAGGACCGTAGAAGCTCCCCGGAGCGACGAGGATGCCTCGATCTGCCAGCTCCGAAACGGTTGCCCAGCAGTCCTCCTCGCGGGTGGCCCAGAGGTACAGGCCCGCCTCGGAGTGGTCGATCCGCAGGCCCGCTCGCGCAACCGCCTCGAGGAGCACCTCACGGCGCAAACCGTAGACGTCGCGTTGCTCCGCCACGTGCGCGTCGTCGCGGAGCGCGACGGCCATAGCGTGCTGGACCGGCTCGGGCATCATCATCCCCGCGTGCTTGCGGACCTCGAGGATCCGGGCCACGAGCTCCGCGTCGCCGGCAACGAAGGCTGCGCGGTAGCCGGCCAGGCTGGACTGCTTGGAGAGGGAGTAGACGGCGAGCAGGCCCGTGTGGTCGCCACCGCACACGTCGGGGTGCAGCACACTTGGCGTCGCTCGGCCCAGCTCCCCGGGACGCCAGTCGAGCTCGGCGTAGCACTCGTCGCTCGCGACGACGACGCCGTGCTCGCGCGCCCACGACACGACCTTGGCCAGGTGCTCGACGCCGAGGACCTGGCCACTGGGGTTGCCGGGGCTGTTGAGCCACAGCAGCTTCGGGGAGGTGGCGCGAGTCAGCGGCCCGAGGCGGGTCAGTGACTGGGCGACCACGCTGGAGGCGCCGGCGAGCCGGGCACCGACGTCATACGTCGGGTAGGCGACCTCGGGGATGCCGACGATGTCGCCCGGGCCGAGGCCGAGCAGCGTCGGGAGCCAGGCGACGAGCTCCTTGCTGCCGATCGTCGGGATGGCCTGCGCGGGGTCGAGCCCCGGCACCCCGCGACGGCGCTCGAACCACTCGCAGATCGCCTCACGAACCTCTGTGGTCCCCACCGTCACGGGGTAGCCGGGGGCATCGGCAGCCTCGGCGAGCGCCGTGCGGACGAACGGGGGCGTGGGGTCGACCGGGGTGCCGACCGACAGGTCGACGATCCCGTCCGGATGCGCGCTCGCTCGCGCCTTGTAGGGCGCGAGCGAGTCCCACGGAAAATCTGGGAGGGAGCGGTCGATCACCCAGGACTCACTCGTCGTGCTCCTGCGGCGGCAGGGCCGCGATCAACGGGTGGTCCTTCTCGATCATGCCGAGCTTGGCCGCGCCACCCGGGCTGCCCAGGTCGTTGAAGAACTCGACGTTGGCGTTGTAGTAGTCAGCCCACTCCTCCGGCACGTCGTCCTCGTAGTAGATCGCCTCGACGGGGCACACCGGCTCACACGCGCCGCAGTCCACGCACTCGTCCGGGTGGATGTAGAGCGACCGCCTGCCCTCGTAGATGCAGTCGACCGGACACTCCTCGATGCAGGCCTTGTCCTTCAGGTCGACGCAGGGCTGGGCGATGACGTAGGTCATGAAGACCGGACCTCCTACAGGAGCGATGAGAGTGCGAGGTTCGTGCTCGGCCTAGTATGCCGGACATGACCGGCCGCGACCCGAACCACCCCATCGCTGAGACGGGGGATGATGGTCAGCCGGACCCGTCCCACCGGCTGACCGTGGGCGCTCGGGTCGTCGTGCGACAGCGGCTGGTCGACACCCCTGGGGCGGGCGCGACGGATGTGATCGGACGCCTCGCCGAGCGCACCGACGACGTCCTCGTCATCGACACGAAACGCGGCAGGGTGGCCGTGCCCCGGCGCGACGTCGTGGCCGCCAAGCCCGTT
>DASUQN010000418.1:0-3701 GCA_036280515.1 Intrasporangium sp.
GGTCCGCGACGTGCGGATCTCCAGCCCGGACCGGGTGCTCTGGCCCGCAAAGGGGATGGCTGACGGCAAGCCCGTCACCAAGCTGGACCTCGCCAGCTACGTGCTCGCAGTGGGTGATCCGCTCCTGCGTGCGCTCGGCGACCGGCCCGTGACGCTCCAGCGCTTCCCGGAGGGCATCGAGGGCGAGGAGTTCTTCAGCAAGAACCCGCCCAAGGGCGTGCCCGAGTTCACGCGCACCGTGATGTGCACCTACCCGTCCGGTCGCAAGCACCTGCAGCTCGTCTTCGACGAGGTCGCGAGCGCGATGTGGGCCGTGCAGATGAACGCCATCACCTTCCATCCCTGGCCGGTGCGCACGGCGAACGTCGACAACCCGGACGAGCTGCGGATCGATCTCGACCCCCAGCCGGGGCGCGACTTCCGCGACGCGGTCGAGGCAGCGCTCGCCCTGCGCGACGTCATGGCCGAGATCGGCCTGACGGCCTGGGCGAAGACGTCCGGCAACCGGGGCGTCCACGTCTATGCGCGCATCGCGCCGACGCACGAGTTCCTCGACGTCAGGCACGGTGTCATCGGCATCGCCCGCGAGCTGGAGCGACGCCTGCCCGACCTCGTGACGACGTCGTGGTGGAAGGAGGAGCGCGGCGAGCGGATATTCGTCGACTTCAACCAGGCGTGCCGCGACCGGACCATCGCCTCGGCCTATTCGCCACGACCACTGCCCGGCGCCCCGGTCTCCACACCGGTGACGTGGGAGGAGCTGCGCGACACCGACCCGCGGGCGCTGACGATCCGCACCGTCCCCGGGCTCGTGGCCGACCGCGGTGACGCCTGGGCCGGGATCGACGACGCGATGGGTGACGTCGCGAATGCAATTGCCCTCTGGGACAAGGACGTCGAGCGCGGCCTCGGCGAGCTGAACTTCCCGCCCGACTACCCGAAGATGCCCGGCGAGCCGCCCCGCGTCCAGCCGAGCAAGCGTCGGCAGGACAAGTCCGACGAGGAGTACATGGCGCCAAAGGCCGAGCGCGACGCCGAGCTGCGATCGCTCTGGGGTCCCGTGCCTCCGCCGGTCCCGCCGATGTTGGCCAAGGCGGTCAAGGACTTCGGCGCCGTCAGGGGCGAGGTCGTCTACGAGCCGAAGTGGGACGGCTTCCGCTCGATCATCTTCCGCTCAGGAGATGAGGTCGAGATCGGCAGTCGCAACGAGAAGCCGATGACCCGGTACTTCCCGGACATCGTCGAGGCTGTCAAGGCCAGCTTCCCCGAGCGAGCCGTCATCGACGGCGAGATCATCCTCATCGACCCCGCGGACGGCAACCGTCTCGACTTCGACCTGCTCCAGCAGCGGATCCACCCGGCCGCGTCGCGGGTGCGCAAGCTGTCCGTCGAGACGCCCGCGAGCTTTGTCGCCTTCGACCTGTTGGCGCTCGACGACGAGGACTTCACCGACCGTCCCTTCAGCGAGCGCCGGGCCGCGCTCGAGCGCGCGCTCGCCAAGGCGAAGGCCCCCGTCCACCTCACCGCGATGACGTCAGACCGGGAGGAGGCCCAGGACTGGTTCGAGCAGTTCGAGGGTGCCGGCCTCGACGGCGTCATCGCCAAGCCGGTCGACGTGCGCTACGAGCCGGACAAGCGGCTCATGTTCAAGATCAAGCACGAGCGCACGGCTGACTGCGTCGTCGCGGGCTACCGCACCCACAAGACCGACGCCGAGGCGATCGGCTCGCTCCTGCTCGGCCTCTACGACGCCGAGGGCAACCTTGCCAGCGTCGGCGTCATCGGCGCGTTCCCGATGGCCCGGCGCCGCGAGCTCTACGAGGAGCTGCAGCCGCTCGTCGCCGAGTGGGACGACCATCCGTGGAACTGGGCCAAGCCGGAGGAGGGCGTGCGGACGCCGCGATCCTCCGAGTTCTCCCGGTGGAACAACCAGAAGGACCTCTCCTTCACGCCGCTGCGCCCAGAGCGGGTCGTCGAGGTCCGCTACGACCACATGGAGGGCACCCGCTTCCGCCACACGGCACAGTTCGTGCGGTGGCGCGACGACCGCACCCCCGAGTCGTGCACCTTCGATCAGCTCGAGGAACCGGTCAGCTACGACCTCGCCGACGTGCTGTCTGCGGGGCGCGACTGAGCGACCCCCTCGAGCTGGGTTGCAGCGCAAGCCAGCTCAACGGCATACGGCCTCAATGCGTGCCGTTGAACGCCTCAACCACGCGGTCGTATGCCGCTGGGCTGGCGGCGGCGACCAAACCTGGGGCCGCGATGTCGCTGGCGACGTAGGGCTGGCCGTCCGTCCGTCCGACGAGACCTCCCGCCTCGTGGACGATGAGCGAGCCGGGCACGTGGTCCCAGGGCCGGGTCGACCCGTAGAGCAGGTAGTCGGTCTCCCCCTCGACGAGCTTGGGGTAGTCGATGCCGCAGGAGACCCACGTCAGGGTGAGCGGCGCGAAGTCGCCGAAGGCCTTGCCGAGCCACTTGCGACGCGAGGTCCGCCCGGCCAGCGCGGCCTCGTCCGGGGCGCTCCGGTGCAGGCGCTCACCGTTGCGGAACGCGCCTGCGCCGCGCTCGGCGACGTAGGCGAGGCCGTGCTGCGGCTGCCAGATCCAGCCGCGCACGCCGACCCCGTCCCGGACCTCGCTCACCATGACGGCATGGTCGGGTGATCCGTGCACGAAGTTCTTCGTCCCGTCGACCGGGTCGACGGTGAACGCGTGCGAGGCGGAGGAGTACGCCTGGAGGAGCAGCCCCTTTGCGGCGTGGGCCTCCTCACCCAGGACGAGCGCATCGGGGTAGGCGGCGTTGAGCGCCTTGGTGATGAGGACCTCCGCCTCGTGGTCGGCCACCGTGACGAGGTCGCCGGGGTTCTTCTCGTGGATGTCGCCGGTCGCCAGGGCTCGGAAGCGCGGGTTGATGACCTCCTCGGCCACGTCCTTGAGCAGCGCCAGCACGGCATCGGTGTCCACAGCCCCAACCTATCCGCCGGCGCCTACTGCACCCTCGACGCGGACGCGCCGGGACCGGGCTCAAGCCCGCGGACCAGGGCCTGCAGGCCGAGTTCGAAGCTGTCGTGGTCGATCCGAGCGGCGTCCGAGCGCAACCGGTGGGCCTGCGTCAGGTGCGGGTAGCGGTCGAGGTAGACCTGCACGTCGTCGGCGAACCCCGAGGCGAACGGCGTGGACGCGGCGCCGATGACGAGGTACTTGACGGCCCCGGAGATCTCCGTGGCCCGTCGGGCCGGCCATCCCGCGCCGACGAGTCCGCCGTGGACCGCGTTGGCCATCTCGAGGAACTCATCCCGGCGCTGGGTCCCCGAGGCGATGATCGGGGCGGCGTTCGGGTGAGCGGTGAGCGCGGCATGGTAGGAGCGGGCCCACGTCAGCAGTCCTTGGCGCCAGCCCTGCTCGAAGCCGCTCGTGTCTACCTCCGCAATGAGCCTGTTCGCGACGGCGTCGAGGACCTCGTCCTTGGTCGCGTAGTGGGTGTACAGCGACGCCGCCTGCACTCCCAAGGCGCCGGCGAGGCGGCGCATCGACAGCGCCGACAGCCCGTGGTCGTCGATGAGCTCGAGCGCGACGTCACGGATGCGATCCTGGCTGAGCAGTGGCGTGCGCGGCCGCGGCATGGCCCTCCCTTGTCGAAACTAACGTCGTTAGGTTAACATCCAAACACTGTTAGGTAAGGGCCCCGGCGTCAGAACC
>DASUQN010000419.1:0-11930 GCA_036280515.1 Intrasporangium sp.
CGACGACGCAGCTCCGGGGAGCTCGAGAACGAAGGCCAGGAAGCGTGAGCGGTGCGCCGCGTTCGAGGCGCACCATCGCGGCATACAGGTAGCCATGGCGCCGCTGACCACGTACGGCGGCAACCTCATCGCCACCCTCGACTTCTTCCGCGAAGGCGCCAAATACTACAAGGTGACCGAGAAGGTCGACCTCGCCGGGCTGACGCCCGCTGACGTGGCGCGACTGGACTTCCCCGCCCAGCTCGTGCTGCTCAAGACAGTGGCGCACAGCCTGAAGATTCTGCACGACCTGAACATCGTGCACAGCGATCTCAAGCCGAGCAACCTCCTCATCAAGCGCACCGAACTGGGCTACACCACCAAGCTCATCGACTTCGACAGCTCCTACATCGTCGGCAGCCCGCCGCCACCGGAGGAGATCGTGGGGACGATGACCCACTACTCACCAGAGCTGGTGCGCTACATCCAGGGCACCGCCAGCGCCGCCGAGCTGACGCAGGCGTCGGACATGTTCGCGCTCGGCCTGATCTACACGGAGTACCTGACCGGGTCACTGCCGGCGTTCAACCCCACCTACCCCCAAGCTGGCATCGCCGTCCTGAACGGTGAGCCCCTGCGGGTGGTCGCGGATTCGCCAGCCGCTGTGCGGGACCTTGTGGACCGGATGATGCACGTAGACCCGGCAGCCAGGCCCACGGTCGCCGAAGTGCACGCCACCCTCATGAGCATCCGGACCACCCGGAGCACTGCCGGACGGTTCCCCTCGCCGCCTCGGCCGTCCATCCCACTGCGCCGAACGCCCGCCGTGCCCGCCACCCCGAGCGCCGCCCCACCAGTACCCGGGCGGTCGCCGGCACGCCCCTCCTCTACGGCTCCCGGGACGTCCGGCCTCCGCGGCAAGGGACTCGACATCGCAAGCAAGGGAACCGAAGCAGCCCCTGAGGCCACAGCCGTGGCTCCAGCGGACGATGCGCCGGCGCCTGGACGCCGAGGTACCGGCCTTCTAGGCCGGCTCCTGTCACGCAGCTCCGAGAGGCGCTCGCGATGACCGCTCCGACACCGGTGTGGCGGTGCGCCGTCTGCGAAACCGTCAACGAGGGCGGCACGAGCTGCGCAGCGTGCGGTGCCGTCATGACGCGTCGCTCTCGCGCAGTCAACGCTGTCCGGTCCCGGATCGTCCCCTTGCCGCCGCCACGACATCCCACGGAGCTCCCCCAGCCGGTCCAGCGGGCGATCAACCGCGAGCCGGTCCATGAGGAGGAGTGGCCCTACGAGGATCAGAACGTCCGGATGATCCCGGTGCCCGGGGGCTGCATCATGTTCAGCACCCCGCGCCGCCGCCAGCCGCGCGGCTGGTGAGCCCGTAACCTGACCGGCATCGCTTGCCTCTGGACCGAACGGGTTGCCTCAGGACGCCGGCGGTCGATCGGGTCGCACGACTGTGCTCTTTCCGCGGGCGTGGTGACGCCCGCTTGGGCGGAACCATGCGTCAGGCCCGGAGATCGTATTGATCTCCGGGCCTGATTGGTAGCGGGGGCAGGATTTGAACCTGCGACCTCCGGGTTATGAGCCCGGCGAGCTACCGAGCTGCTCCACCCCGCGTCGGCAAGCACCACCTTACGTGAATCCGTCTGGAGGACCAAATCGGGCACCACGGGCGCTCATCGAGGCGTCCGAGGTGCCCGATCAATCCACGATCAGTCTCGCTCTGGTCCGGTCAGCGACCCGCCGGGGCGGCCGATGCCGCTCGGGCCAGAGCCTCCTTCAACCGCTCCTGCGCCTGGCCGTAGGCTGCGAAGTCACCCTTGCGCAGGGCCTCCTCGCCGGCCCGGAACGCCGCGTCGGCGTCGGCGAGCGCCTGGCGCAGCGCAGCGGCGTCGGGCGTGGCGGTCGGAGCCGGGGCGGAGGTGGTCGGACCCGCCGTCGTCGGCGTGCCGGTCGGGGGTCCCGTGGGCGTTCCGGTGGGTGTGCCGTCGGGGGTCACCGGCGTGTCGGTGCCCTGGTCGCCGGCCGCCGCACCCGACTCGCCGCCGAAGAGGTCGTTGAGCGCGCCGTCGAGCGACCCGGCCCAGGCGATCTTCTCGCCGAAGGCGACGGCTACCGCGGACAGGCGCGGATAGGCGCCGGCGCCGGACGCCTGCACGTAAATCGGCTGGACGTAGAGCACGCCACCACCGACCGGCAGCGTGAGCTGGTTGCCAAAGGTGACCTCGGCCCCTTGCAGCGCCGTCGTCGAGATGAACTGCGCCAAGGTCCCAAAGCCCGAGTCGGTGGAGGACACCTGGGATGACCGCATGTCGTTGTAGACCTGCCCCGGGCCCTTGACCGTGGTGCTCGTCGGCTCCAGCAGCCGGAGCCGACCGTAGCCGGGTGCCCTCTTCCCGTCCTCTGAGCCGGCGTCGCCGTCCGCCGCCAGGAAGCCGGTGAGCAGGTTGCGGTCACCGACCGGCATGAATGTCGAGGTGAGGGAGAACGCCGGCTCCTCCTGGCCCGGCATGGCCAGCGACAGGTAGTAGGGCGGCTGGAGGAGCGACTGCTCGGCGTTCGTGCCGCGCGTCGGGTCAAGGGGGACGCGCCAGAACGTCTGGCCGCCGTAGAACGACGCGGCGTCGGTCTCGTGGTACTTCGTGAGCAGCTGACGCTGGATCTTGAACAGGTCCTCCGGGTACCGCAGGTGCTCCATGAGCGAGCCCTTGATCTCGGACAGGGGCGTCAGGGCACCGGGGAAGATCTTCATCCATGCGGCGAGGATCGGGTCCTTGTCGTCCCACTGGTAGAGCTTCACGGTTCCGTCGTGGGCGTCGACGGTGGCCTTGACCGAGTTGCGCACGTAGTTGATCTGACCGGAGCGGATGGCCTGGACCGAGTCACGCGTGCGGGTGACCGAGTCCGACGTCGCGGCGTCGAGGGTCGCCATCTCGGAGTAGGGATACATGTCGGTCGTCGTGTAGCCGTCGATGACCCACAGGACCCGTCCGTCGACCACGACGGGGTAGGCGTTGCCGTCGAGCGTCAACCACGGCGCGACCCGCTCGACGCGCTCGCGCGGCGTGCGGTGGTCCAGCAGCCGGGAGTCGTTGGTCACGGCATCGGAGAGCAGGAAGTTGATCTCGCGGTACTTGAACGCGTAGGCGATGCGACGCAGCGCGTCGAGCTCGACCCCGCCCTCGCCGGCGTAGGTGTTCTTCACCTGCTCGTTGTCGGCGGCCAGGTAGTCGAACTCACTGTTGCCCCCACCCACGATGGAGTACTCGGGGGACGACTCGCCGAAGTAGATCCGCGGCTCGTACTTGCCGAGCACGCCGGTCGTGCCGATCTGCGACTCGAAGAAGGTGGGCCGGCCGTCGTCCTCGCGGGTGTTGCCCTTGGCGGCGACGACGCCGTAGCCGTGGGTGTAGACCGTGTGGTCGTTGAGCCAGTTGCGCTGCCCGTCGGGGACGCCGGTCAGGTCCAGCTCGCGGACCGCGATGACGGTGTCGGTCTGCGTGCCCTCGAGGTTGTAGCGGTCCACGTCGAGGACGTCGGCGAACTGGTAGTACCCCTTCGAGGCCTCGAGCTGCTTGAAGGTGGGGCTGACGACGTTGGGGTCGATGAGTCGGATGCCGGGGATGGTCGCCGCATCGTTGCGCAGCTGGCCCGGGCTCGCGGTCGCGGTGGTGTCATAGGGCTCGACCTGGATGTCGTTGAAGCCATAGGCCGCCCGAGTCGCCTCGATGTTGCGCTCGATGTACGGCAGCTCCATCGACTTCTCGGAGGGACGCACCTTGAGCGACTGGACGAGAGCCGGGTAGATCCCACCCACGGCCACGACGACGACGGCGAGCACGGCCACGCCCACGAGCGGCAGCCGCCAGGAGCGGGTCCAGATCGTGCTGAGGAACATTCCCACGCACATCAGGGCAGCGATCGCGAGGATCCCCTTGGTCGGGATGACGGCGTGGGCCTCGGTGTACTGGATACCCGTCATCCGGGTCGACTGGGCGTTGGCGAGGTTGTACCGGTCCACCCAGAAGGCGACCGCGCGAACGAGGACCAGCGCGGCGGCGATGACCGACAGGTGCACTCTGGCGGCCTGGGTCGAGCGGGTCCGCTGGCCCGCCACGATGCCGCCGTAGAGGTAGTGCGTGAACGCGGCCGCGATGAAGCCGAGCACGAGGACCATCGTCAGGAACGACACGACGAAGTTGATCCACGGCAGGTCGAAGACGAAGAAGGAGATGTCGAGCTTGAACTCGGGGTCGGTCGTGCGGAACGGCGTGCCGTTGCGCCACAGCAGGAAGGTGTCCCACTGGGTCGCCGCCGACAGCCCGGCGAAGAGCCCGATGGCGAGCGGAGCAGCGATCGTCGCGGTCTTGCGCATCGGCTCGACGAGCTGTCGGTAGTGCTCCATCGCCTGCGTCTCGGGTGATGGCGCGTAGATCGGCCGGTGCCGGTAGGCGAAGTGGATGCTCGACCAGACGACGGCTGCCGTGACGAGGCCGCCGACCAGCCCGAGCAGCGCCTTCGTCACGAGCTGGGTCGTGAAGACTCCGGAGAAGTCGACCGACTGGTACCACAGCACCTCGGTCCAGAAGTTGGCCAGCGTCGCAATGACGAGGAGCAGGGCGCCCGCCACCACGAGTGCCGTGACGAGGGGGTTGCGGTTGGGACGCTGCGCCGTAGCGCGTCGTGCCGCGCCCGGTTCGCTGCCGTCGCCGAACGGGCCCTTGGGTGGGCCGAAGTCGCTGTCGCTCACGTTGGGTCGCCTCGAGGTGCTGGTGCCGGCAGATCGCGGACCTGAAATGCCGCTTGCCGCCACCATAACCCGACAGCCTGAGACCGCCGTGCCTCGCCTGCCGGCAACAAGCGCCCACGGCCTCGTCCCGGCTCCCACGCCGATGCCGTATGCCGCTGAGCGCGGTCCCAGCCGACGATCACTCGCGCACGTGGCACGTTGCCGAGTGCCGCCCTCGATCCCCTATCGAGCGAACAGCTCTGGGGTGGTCACGACCCGTAAGTCGTTCACTCGATCACGGTCGTTGCAGCGGGTCTAGTCCTCGAACGTCGCCTTCAGGGCTGCCACGAGTCCCGGCGCAAGGTCCGGCCCGGTGGCGACTGCGTCGTCGATGTCGTGCTCCCGCTGGCGAAGCAGGCAGATCGATGAGCCATCGCGGAGCACCGCGACGAGGAGCCGGACGTCCCTGCGGTCGGGGTGTGCGGCCAGCGTCTCGACGACGGCCTCGGGCCGGTCCGGGAGGTCACGCTCGGCGTCGGGTGGGACGACCATGCGTTCGATGGCGAAGGCGCACCCGTCGACCTCGTCAGGCCAGGCGATCCTGCCGAGGAGCGTCTCCAGCGACGACGTGGACGGAAGTCCTTCCTGCTCGATCGCCGTGAAGGCACCCTCGGCGAGGTCCGCCGGACCGAGCTGGGTGCGCAGGTGCGGCTCGCGAGCGAGCAGCGAGGCGGTGCGGACGAGAGCGAACAGGCGCGCCGGCTGGTCCCATCCGGCCGCCGCAACGTGGCGCTCCGTGTCCAGCGCGGCGACGGTGAGGGGCTCGGCAGTGAGAGAGGTGACCGGCTGCTCGTCCATCCGTCCATCCAACCACCCGAAGCGACGGCGCGATCAGCAGCGCGGCAGCGACGAGGTGCGCCCCGACGCGATGCCCTCAACCGCGTTCGTGGCGTCCTTGAACGAGCTGACGGCGAAGACCTCGAGCCCGGATGGGACATTGCCCACGACCTCGGGACAGTTGTCGGCCGGGGCGAGGAAGTACTCGGAGCCGCCAGACCGGGCGCCGGCCATCTTCTGTCTGATCCCGCCGATGGGGCCGACGCCCCCCTCTTCGTCGATGGTCCCGGTGCCGGCGATGTCGCGGCCGTTGGTGAGCGGCCCGGGCGTCAGCTTGTCGTAGATGCCGAGGGCGAACATGAGACCGGCCGAGGGCCCGCCGACGTCACCAGCATTGATCGTGACCGTGGCCGGGAAGTCGTGGTCGAGCCGCAGGACGACCCCAAGCGCAGTCCGGCCGCCCGCGCCCGTCATGGTCGTCACGTCGGCGACGACCGGCTTGCCGGCGCGGGTGACCTCGATCTCGATCGGCTCGCCTGGGCGGACCGTCTGGAGCGCGCTGCGGATGCTCTCGGTGGTCGTCACCGTCGTGTCCCCCACCCGGACGATGCGGTCTCCGACCCGTAGCGCCTCCTTGGCGGGCGCCTCGTCAAGGAACTCGCCGACCTCGATGTGCGTCTTCACCGGCTTGCCCAGCGCACGCAGCGCGACGGCGGTCGCCTCCTCCTGCGAGCCCTCCATCTGGACCGCGTTCTCCTCGGCGATCCGCTCCTTGCTCGCGTCCGGGTCGAAGACCTGGTCGACGGGCAGGACGTCCTGGGACGGATCCATCCAGGCCCACAGGACGTCGAAGGCGTCGACCGGGAAGCCCGGGCCTCCGAGCACGGAGACGGTCGTGAAGTTGAGCTCACCCTCGGTCTCGTACGTCGGCAGTCCCTCGACGGAGATGAGGGCGGAGCCGTTCGCCTCTCCCGGGACCTTGCCAAGCGTGTCCATCGTCGGCCCGGGGCTGACGATGGCAAAGGGCACGTGCACCAGGTTGCCGACGACGAGCACCGCGAGACCGAGGAAGAAGCCGACGAGGAACACGATGTTGCCCCGGCTCAGTGGCGCGCGCTGACGCGGGGGCCCGGGGAACTGCAGTGCCGATCCGGCCTCGTCCGCGGGCAGCCGGCGGATCGTCCTCACGGCAGGCCGACCCACTCGTCCGAGCCGTCGGCGAACCGCTGGTGCTTCCAGATCGGCACCGTCGCCTTGAACTCGTCGATGAGCTCGCGGCACACGTCGAAGGCCTCACCGCGGTGCTCGGCACTGACGGCCACGACGACGGCCAGGTCCCCGACGTCGAGCCGCCCGACGCGGTGCACGACTCCGATCCGCACGCTTCGACCATCGGCTGCGAGACGCTCGGCGAGGGCCCGCGCCACTTCGGTCGCCTGCGGGTGCGCGCTGTAGTCCAGCTCCAGGACCCGCGCCTGCTCGTTCTGCTCGCCGACCGCGGCTCCGGCGGACACGCCATCCTTCGTGTCGTGGTTGCGCACCGTGCCGACGAAGACGCATGTGCCGCCGGCACGCGCGTCGGCGACGCTCGAGAGCACCTCGTCGACGGACAGCGGCGAGTCTCGGATCTCGGCAAGGGTGACCGTCACGCCCGCCATCGTAGGCGGATCACCTTTGGCGTCGAGGCGGCGATCACGGACGCACCCCTGCTCGAGGGGAACGATCGTCCCCGTTCCATGGTTGTCTCTAGGACGAGAGCTGAGCCCATCCCAGCCCATCCGAGCATTCGATCAACCCCAGAGGAGCAGGCATGTCCGACCCCGGCGGCGAGGGCGGCTTCGACCGCGACAAGGACCGCGACAAGGAGATTGACAAGGACAGCGGGGGCTCGTCTGGCTCCTCTGGCGGACCGGGTCAGGAGGGCTGGCCAGGCGGCGCACCAGGCTTCGATCCCGCAAACCTGAGCTCCATGCTCGAGCAGGTGCTCGGCCAGGCGGCCGAGAACCCGGAACTGGCCGCAGCCATGCGCAGCATGGGCGTCGACCCGAGCGACCCAGCCACCAAGGCGGCGATGCGCGCGCAGCTCGGTAGCTTCATGGCGGCCCAGCAGTCGCCCACTGGCGCCCGCGACCTCGCGACCGACGTCGCCCGCAAGCACGTCCTGGCCACGCAGGGCAACGACGTGCACGACGCCAGTGCGGCCCGAGCGGTGGAGGATGCCGTGGCCGTGGCCGTGCTCTGGCTGGACGAGGTCACGGCGCTCGGCGCTCCCTCCTGGCGCGCGACCGGATTCAGCCGCGCGGAGTGGGTCGAGGCAACCATGCCCCGCTGGTTCGACCTCGTCGAGCCCGTGTCCGATGGGGTCACGAGCGCGACGTCGGCGGCGATCCGGAAGCAGCTCGGCGAGCTCGGGCCCGAGGCCTTCGGCGACGCGCTCCCACCGGAGCTGCAGGGCCTGGTCGGCGCCGGCTTCGACCCCGCCGCCATGCTCGAGCAGTGGGCGCCGATGCTGTCGAACCTCAGCCGCCAGATGTTCGCGGCCCAGCTCGGCCAAGCCGTCGGCACCCTCGCCACCGAGATCGTGGGCGCGACCGAGGTCGGCCTCCCGCTCGCCGAGCCCGGCCTGGTGGCCCTGCTGCCCGGCAACGTCGACGAGCTCGCGACCTCGCTCGAGATCGACCTGCCGCAGGTCCGCCTCTACCTCGCGGTTCGCGAGGCGGCCCGAGTCCGGCTGTTTGCGCAGGTGCCGTGGCTGGGTCCGCAGCTGATGTCGGCGGTCGCCGACTATGCGCGCAACATCACCATCGACACCGAGGCCATCGAGTCGGCGTTGTCCACCATCGACGCCACCGATCCGGAGGCCCTCCGCAGTGCGCTCCAGGGCAACCTCTTCCGTCCGCAGCCGACCCCAGTCCAGCGTCGCGCCCTGGAGCGGCTCGAGACCCTCCTCGCGCTCGCCGAGGGCTGGGTCGACCATGTGACGGAGCGCGCCACGGCCGCACATCTGCCCCAGTCGTCCGCACTGGCGGAGACCATCCGACGCCGGCGAGTCGGTGGCGCCGCCCAGAAGACCTTCGCCGGACTCGTCGGGCTCGAGCTACGGCCGCGCCGGATGCGTGATGCCGCGAACCTCTGGGCCGCCCTCGAGAACGCCGGCGGCCAGACGTTGCGCGACGGCCGGTGGTCCCACCCGGACCTGGCACCCACCTCCGGGGACCTGGACGACATCATCGGCTTCGTCGAGCGCGCCACGGGCCAAGCCCGCGCCGAGGAGCCCGTGCAGGGGCTGCCTGAGGGCGCGCTGGGCGCCGAGGAACTCGGCACCGACCTCGACTCGGTGCTGCGCGGGATCCTCGACGAGGCGGCCGCAGGCGACGTCGACAGCAGCCCGGACGACGAGGATGACGGGCAGAAGTGACCGCTCTCCGCCCCCAGCCACCCACGGCGGGAGCTGACCCGGGACCGAGCCCAGCGGCATACGGCCTGATCCGTGACGACGCCATCGCGGAACTCAGCGGTTGGCGCCCTCCCGACGCGGCGCAGGAGCGCCTGCGGCTCGACTACCTGGCTCACCTCGCACAGCACGGCGACGCGATGGCGCGAGGCGGCCCGCCGGCACACCTGACGGGAAGCGTCATCGTCCTCGATCGGGCCGGCGAGCAGGTCCTGCTCACTCTGCACCAGAAGGCCAGGCGGTGGTTCCAGTTCGGCGGGCACTTCGAGGCCGGGGACGTGTCGATGCGGCAGGGCGCGGAACGGGAGGCCCGCGAGGAGTCCGGGATCGACGAGCTCGTCGCCCTGCCGGACATCGTCATGCTCGACCGACACGAGCTGGGCGCCGCCTTCGGCAGCTGTCGGGAGCACCTGGATGTGCGGTACGCCGCCATCGCCCCAACGGGCGCGGCGCACTCGGCGAGCCACGAGTCGGTCGATGTGCGGTGGTGGCCCGCGGACCGCCTGCCCGAGGACACCCGCGAGGAGCTCCTGCCGCTCGTGCGGGCGGCGCAGGCGCTCATCCGCCGCTGATCGTTCCTCTCACTCGTCGCTGAGTGTCAGGCCCGCAGTCGCGGCCACGCCCTGGAGATAGCCGCGCGCCCGCTCCAGGCGCGGATAGCCGCTCAGCAGGTTCCAGAAGGCCGGCCCGTGCCCGGGCTCGATGAGGTGCGCGAGCTCGTGGAGCAGCACGTAGTCGAGCACCCAGCCCGGCATGCCGCGGACCTTGTCGGAGATGCGGATCGAGCCCTCAGCGGGCGTGCAGGAGCCCCACCGGGACTCCTGGTTGGACACCCACCGGACGCTCGCGGGCCGGGCACGGCCGCCGAGGTAGGCGGCCGAGAGGTGGGCAGCGCGCGTCAGGAGGTCGCCATCCGACCGGCGCCGACGCTGTTCGGAGGCCGTCACGCGGGCGAGCATGGTGCGGACCCACTCGCCCTCCTCGGCTCGCGTGAGCCGCGCCGGGACGAGCACGACGAGTCGACCCTCCTGACGGTACGCGGACACCGTGCGCCGGCGACGGGAGCTGCGGCGCACCTCGACGGTCACCCCGTCGACAACCGTCTCCACGACCTCTCGACGCGCGCCTTGCCGCGGCGATCGCGGGACCGCGCGCGGCGGCTCTGGTCGGGACCTGGCCATGAGGGCAGGGTAGGCCGGACCGGCGACGACGCAATGGACGATGACCGAAACGCGCCGTCCCACGCACGGCGGATGGGCCCCCTCCCCCGTGGCCCGCATGGGCGCGCCATGCGGGGATGAGCGTGATCTCGTGCTCAGCGTGCTCTAGGGTTGTCGGAGCCGAGGCACCCATCAGACGGGTGCCAGTACAAGGAGACACCAATGGCTGACGAGACCTACAAGGGCGAGTTCTACTGCGTGAAGTGCAAGGCGAAGCGCGAGGCCGAGGGCAAGGTTGTCGTGTCCGAGAACGGGCGGCGGATGGCCAAGGGCCAGTGCCCCGTCTGCGGCACGAACCTGAACCGCATCCTGGGCAAGGCCTGACCGGGTCCGACGCGCGTCCGGGATGGCGCGCCGACGAGGGCGGGACCACTGCGGTCCCGCCCTCGCCCTGTCCCCACCTCCCGTCGCCAGAACCATCCCCAAGATCCGTTGCCACATCCTTCCCACGTCGTGGTCAGGCGGTCGGCGCGCCCCTCTCCCGTCCGGCGTCTGTGGATGACCCACTCGCGACCCGGCCCGCCTTTGCCACCCTCGGACACGAGGCAGTCCGGCACCGAGAGCGGCAGCCGGGGCAGGCACGGAGGAACGATGGGGTCAGGAAGCAGCGACCGGCCGAGACGGTCCGGCCCCAAGCTCACCGCGGCTCGCCCCGCCCAGCACCGTGATCCCAGCGATCCCGGCGATCCCGGCGATCCCGGCCTGCCGAGCCGTGACAGGGAGGCTGGCCCGCACCCGCGGATCCCGCCCTGGCGACGCCCCATCGCGCGAAGGACGGGCGAGATCCAGTTCGGCGTGAGTGCCGGCGGCCCGATCGTCACAGGCGTCAGTGAGGCCGAGGCACGCGTACTGACACGGCTCGACGGCAGCGTGCCGTTGGGCACCTCCTATCGCTTCGCCGGGGAGGTTGGCATCCCCGCTCGCCGCTGGCGAGCCCTGCTCGACCTCATCGAGGAGATCGGAGTCCTCGAGCGGTTCCCCTCGGAGCAGTCCTGCCCGACAGTCCTCCTCGAGGGCCGCGGGGCGCTGCTCGAGGAGCTCTGCCACGTGTTGCGACGCGGCGGGCTCGACGCGCTCGTCCGTGAGCCGCACAGCTCCTGCGGCGCGCCGGGCGCCGAGCAGACGGCGGTCCCGCCGCTCGTGGTCGTGCTGGGCGCCATGGCACTCGACCCGCGATCGGGCGACCCGTGGCTCCGGAACGGCATCCCCCACCTGCCGGTGATCGTCGAGGGGCAGCGTGCCACCGTCGGGCCGTTGGTGGAGCCGACGCTGAGCGGTCCCTGCCTGTGGTGCCTCGACCTGCACCGCACCGACCGCGACGCGTGCTGGCCCGTCGTGCTCGCGCAGGTCTGCGGCGCGCCCAGCGACGTGGTGCACCGCGACGCCATCCCGGAGACCGACCCGGCGCTGGTCCAGCTCGTCGCCGGTTGCATCGCCCTGTTCGCGCGCCGCCCGCCGGGCTCGCTGCCTTCGGGAGTGGCGCTCGAGCTGAGTCTCCCCTGGCCACGGATCGACCACCGCAGGTGGACCACGCACCCCCGGTGCTTACGCCGCCACACCGCGCCAGCAGCCGAGGCCATCTGAGTCCTCGCAACCGACGTCCGCGGTGCGATGACGCACGGGCGGTGCGGATCGCTAGAGTCAGGGTGACCGTCCTGGGGGGTGAGACCTGTGACCGATCTGCCGCGCAAGGCAGTGGTGCGTT